>JBPCOX010000005.1:0-2733 GCA_050999825.1 Mycobacteriales bacterium | reverse complement strand
GTGCTCGCGATGACGTTCTCAGCCTTCGACGACACAATCGCCCCGCCCGGCCGGCACAACGTGACGATCTGGGGACAGTGGCACCCTTACGCGTTGTCCACCGGTGAGCACTGGGACGACATCGCGGAGCGCGAGGGGCGCAAGCTCGTCGAAGCCGTGGATGCGGCGGCTCCCGGCTTCGCCGACTCGGTCCAGGCGATGCACGTCCAGACGCCGCTGGACCTCGAACGCGAGCTGGGGCTGCGCCGCGGGAACGTCATGCATGTCGAGATGACGTTGGACTCGATGTTCGCCTGGCGACCGCTGCCCGAGCTCGCCGGCTATCGCACCCCGGTCGAGGGGCTCTACCTCACCGGTGCATCCACTCACCCGGGCGGCGGGGTCTTCGGCGCCAGCGGCCGCAGCGCCGCCCGAGTGCTGCTGGCGGACCGCACGCCGACACCCGTGGCTCGAGTCCGCCGGGCGCTGCGGCGGTGACGCCGCCGGCGTCGGTCCCAGCAGGCCGGACGGCGCCCGCCCTCGGCCGGCTGCCGTGGGCGCTGGGCGCCGGCACCGTGCTGCTGGAGATCGGCTACCCGCTGGTCAGCGGTCGGACCCGCGACCAGCTGACGATCACCACCGTTGTGGTCTTCTTCCTGGCCTCGGCCACGCACGCTCTCGTGTGGCGCGGCGCCCGCTGGACCACGCTGCTGGTGGCGATCACCGCCGGCGGTGGGCTTCTGGTCGAGTGGGTCGGCACCCGCACCGGCCAGCCGTTCGGCCAGTACTCCTACGCCGGCACCCTGGGCGCACAGCTGGGCGGCGTACCGCTGGTCATCCCACTGGCGTGGACGATGGTGGCCTATCCGGCGCTGCTGGCGGCCCGCAGGCTGACCAGCTCTGCGACCCTGTCCCCGCTGGTCGGCGGTTGGGCGCTCGCGGCCTGGGACCTCTTCCTCGATCCGCAGATGGTCGACGCCGGCCACTGGCGCTGGTCGCGGGTCGGCGCGACCCTGCCGGGGGTTCCGGACGTTCCCCTGAGCAACTTCGCCGGCTGGCTGCTCGCCGCCGTAGCAATGATGTTGGTGCTCGACCGGGTGCTGCCCGACCGTCGCAGGCCGGCGGACGACCGGCTGCCCATGGCCCTCTACCTCTGGACCTGGGCCTCGTCCGTGCTGGCCAACCTCGCCTTCTTCGGCCGGCCGGCGGTGGCGGCCTGGGGTGGTGTCGCCATGGGACTGGTCGCCGTACCACTGGTGATCTCCTGGCTGCGGGCGCCATGAATCCCCCGGTACGACGGGTGGTGGCCACCGGCAGCGTGGGGGCAGCGCTGGCCACCGCGCACACCGCCTGGAACCTCCGCCACCTGCGCGGGCCGCCGGACGGCCCGATTGCCGTCGCCGAGAACTTCTCCGTGCTGCTGCCGGTCCGCAACGAGGCGGACCGGGTGGCGGCCTGCCTGCGGGCGCTGCTGGCTTCGACGGGGGTTGCCCACCTGGAGATCCTGGTCCTCGACGACGGATCCACGGACGGCACCGCGGACGCCGTACGCCGGCTCGCCGGCGGCGACAGCCGGCTGCGACTGCTGAGCGGCGCTGAGCTTCCGCCCGGCTGGCTGGGCAAGCCCTTCGCCTGCGCCCAGCTGGCCGGCGCGGCAAGCGGCTCGGTCTACCTCTTTCTCGACGCGGACGTGGTGGTCGCCCGCGACGCCATCGCCCGGTCGGTGGCCCTGCTGCGGACGGCCGACCTCGACCTGGTCTCGCCGTACCCCCGGCAGGTCGCCGAGTCCCCGGCCGAACGGCTGTGCCAGCCACTGCTGCAGTGGTCCTGGCTCACCTTCCTGCCGCTGGCGCTGGCGGAGGGCTCGCGGCGTCGGTCACTCGCGGCGGCGAACGGCCAGCTGCTGGCTGTCGATGCAGCGACGTACCGGCGGGCCGGCGGGCACGCGGCGGTGCGCGCCGACGTGCTCGAGGACATCGCGCTGGTACGGCGAGTGAAGGCGACCGGCGGCCGGGGCGGGATGGCCGACGGCACTGACCTCGCCTCCTGCCGGATGTACGGCGGGTGGCCCGCCCTGCGAGAGGGGTACACGAAGTCGCTCTGGGCGGCTTTCGGCTCTCGTGGGGGCGCGGCGGGAGCCTGCGGGCTGTTGGCCTTGCTCTACGTCGTACCGCCGGTGGCCGCCCTGGGCGGTTCTCGGGTCGGCGCGCTCGGTTACCTGGCGGGGGTGGCGGGCCGGGTGCTCACCGCCCGCCGGACCGGCAGCCGGGTATGGCCGGACTCGCTCGCCCATCCAGCCTCCGTCATGTTGCTGGGATGGCTCACCCTGGCGTCCTGGTGCGGACGGGCGGCCGGGGCGCTGTCCTGGAAAGGACGCCCGTTGGCCTAACAGCTCAGCGGCACCGACGACATGCCGGCTCGTACGCTGCGGGCGTGGCCCGGGTCGTCGTGATCGGCGCCGGCGTAGGCGGGCTGGCCGCCGCCGCCCGGCTGGCCCGGCTGGGTCATTCGGTCACCGTCTGCGAGTCGGCAGCGGGCATCGGCGGCAAGCTGGGCAGCTACGAGCGCGACGGCTTCCGGTTCGACACCGGCCCTTCACTTCTGACGTTGCCGGCCATCTTCCGTGACCTGTTCATCAAGACCGGCAAGCCGCTGGAGTCGGTGCTCGACCTGGTGCCGGTCGAGCCGCTTACCCACTACCTGTTCGCCGACGGCACCCACTTCGACGCCCCCAACACCGGGCTCCACGACTTC
>JBPCOX010000299.1:0-2540 GCA_050999825.1 Mycobacteriales bacterium | reverse complement strand
GGGTGGGAGGTCGCGCGGTGGGAGGGACGACCGGCCGGGCGGGATGGCGCCACCGGCCGCACCGGCCCGACCGGACGCAGCCAGCCCACCAACCGGCGCGCCCGCCCCGGGCCCCGGGCGGCCAACGAGGCGGCGGCGCCGGGCTCCGCGCGCGCGAAGGACATCAGCATGCCGACGGCCACCAGCGTGGGCAGCAGCGCCGACCCCCCGAAGGACACCATCGGCAACGGGATTCCGGTGATGGGAAGCAACCCGACCACGGCGCCGATGTTCACCAGCGCCTGCCCGAGCAGCCAGGCGGTCACGGCGGCGGCGGCCAGCCGGCGGAACGGGTCGGTGGTACGCCGGGCGATCCGGAGCCCGGCGTACCCGAGGGCGGCGAACAGCAGCAGGACGACCAGCGTGCCGACCAGCCCGAGCTCCTCACCGATGATCGCAAAGATGTAGTCGGTGTACTGGTTGGGCAGGTAGTCCCACTTCTGCCGGCTGGCTCCCAGGCCGACGCCGAACCAGCCGCCCGAGGCGAGGGCGTAGAGCCCCTGCACCGCCTGGTAGCCGCTCTTGTGCGGGTCGGCGAAGGGGTCGAGGAAACCGGTGATCCGCGCCATCCGGTACGGCTCCATGGCGATCATCGTCACCGCCATCGCCACGACGCCGCCCGAGATCGCGCCGAACAGCCTGGCCGGGGCCCCCACCACCCACAGCAGTGACAGCACCACCATCAGCAGGACCAGCGTCGTACCGAGGTCCGGCTCGCGCATCACCAGCGCGACGACCAGCAGGGTGACCGGCACGAGCGGCACCAGCAGGTGGCGCCACTGGCCGAGCAGCCGCGCCTTGCGGGTGAACAGGTCGGCCCCCCAGAGCGCCAGCGCCAGCTTCGCCGGCTCGCTGGGCTGGACCCGCACCGGACCAAGGTCGATCCACCGGGTCGCGCCGGAGACGTTGTGGCCAACCCCGGGCCACAGCACCAGCCCGAGCAGCACCACCGCGACGACCATGAGGGGGTAGCCGATCCAGCGGTAGACCGTCACGGGGAGCCGGCTCGCAACCCAGAGCACCGGCAGCCCGGCGGCGACCCACATCGCCTGCTTCTGCACGATCGTGAACGACGAGCCCGACTGCGAGTAGGACTGCACGCTCGACGCCGACAGGACCATCACCAGGCCCAGTGCGACCAGCATGACGGCGCTGCCCAGGACCAGGTAGTAGGACGTCAGCGGCCGCTGCAGCAGCGGCAGCCGCCCAGGAGGCGGCGCCGGCTCTGGCGGTGCGGTCACCGCCGGTCCCCGGGCAGCCGGTGGACGGCGGCGGCGAACGCCTCCCCGCGCTCGCGGTAGTCGGTGAACATGTCCATCGAGGCGGCCGCCGGCGCCAGCAGGACGGTGTCGCCGGGGCCGGCAAGCTCCGCCGCGAGCCGTACCACCGCGTCCATCGCGCCAGTCTCGGTGGCGGGAACCTCGACCACGGGGAGATCGGGCGCGTGTCGGAGCAGGGCGGCCGCGATCTGCCCCCGGTCCACCCCCAGCAGCACGGCCCCTCGTAGCCGACCGGCCGCCCCGGCCACCAGGGCGTCGAACGACGCCCCCTTGGCCAGACCGCCGGCGACCCAGACCACGCTGGGGTACGCCGAGAGCGACGCGGCCGCCGCGTGCGGGTTGGTCGCCTTGGAGTCGTCGACGTAGGCCACGCCGCGGACGGTGGCCACCGGGGCGTTGCGGTGCGGGTCGGGCGCGTAGGCCCGCAGCCCGGCGCGTACGGCTCCGGGCGGCACCCCGTAGGCCCGGGCCAGCCCCGCGGCGGCCAGCGCGTTGGCGACGTTGTGCGGCCCGGCCGGGCGGACGTCCCCGACCGAGGCGAGCACGACGCCGTCCGGGGCCCCCGATCCCGTGGTCGCCCCCCAGGCACGGTCGACCAACCGGCCGTCGAGCACTCCCAGGCCGCCCTGGACCGGCGACCCGAGGGTGAACGGGTGGACGTCGCGGGCCCCGTCGGCCAGCGCCATGACGCCCGGGTCGTCGGCGTTGACCACCGCGCAGCCGGCCGACGTCAAGATCTTCGACTTCGCAGCGGCGTACGCCGCCAGGGAGCCGTGCCAGTCCAGGTGGTCGGGGGCCACGTTGAGCACGGCCGCGGCGTAGGGCGCCACCGAGGCAGACCAGTGCAGCTGGAAGCTGGACAGCTCGACCGCCAGCACGTCGTACGCCGGCCGCGCCGTCACGGCCGCCAGCAACGGCGTGCCGACGTTGCCGGCGGCGATCGTGCGGTGGCCCGCGGCGGTGAGCATCGCGGCCAGCATCCGGATCGTGGTGGTCTTGCCGTTGGTACCGGTGACGGCGAGCCAGGGGGCGGCGCCGGGCGGCCGCAGCCGCCAGGCCAGCTCCACCTCCCCCCACACCGGTACGCCGGCCGCGGTGGCTGCCACGAGCAGCGGCGCATCGGGACGCCAGCCGGGCGAGGTGACCACCAGCACCGTGCCGGCCGGCAGGTCCGCCGCCGCGGCCGGCCCCAGCCGCACCCGGGCGCCCAGCGCCTCCAGC
>JBPCOX010000262.1:0-6473 GCA_050999825.1 Mycobacteriales bacterium | reverse complement strand
GCTCCGGCGGCACGGTGATGACGGTGTCCGGTGTGACGGCGCCGGTGGACAGGGCCGCGGCCGCGGTGATGACCTTGTTGACACTGCCCGGCTCGTAGACGTCGGAGACGGCCCGGTTGCCGCGGTCAGCGGCCGGAGCGCGGCCCGCGGCGTTGGGGTCGAAGGTCGGCGCGCTGGCCATCGCGAGCACCTCGCCGGTACGCGGGTCGAGCACGACGATGGTGCCGTCCTCGGCACCGGTGGCCCGCACCTGGGCGGTGATCTCCTGCTGGGCCTTCCACTGCAGGTCGGCGTCCAGAGTCAGCGTGACGCCGGTTCCTGGAACCGGGTCGAGCTCGACGTGGCGGCCGGCCGGAATCGCCCGTCCGTCCCGGCCGAGCTCGGCGGTCAGCCGGCCGTTACGACCCGCCAGCAACCGGTCGAGGGACAGTTCGAGCCCGCCGGCGCCCTTGCCCTGGTGGTCGGTGAAGCCGACAACGGACGCCGCCAGGCTGCCCGCCGGGTACACCCGCCGGCTCTCCGGCACCACCTCGATGCCGGGCAGGCCCAGGTCTGAGATGGTCCGGGCGTAGGCGGGCGTGAGGCCTCGGGCCAGCACCACGTAGCGGGTGCCCGGGCGCTTGCCAGTGCCCTGCAAGTCTGGCACCAAGCTCGGCGGCGGGCGGTGGAGGTAGGGGCTGAGCAGCCGGGCCTCCTCAACCGGGTCGGTGACCAGCCGGGGATCGGCGTAGACGAGCCGCGCGTCGACGCTCATCGCCAGCGGTACGCCGTTGCGATCGGTGATCGACCCGCGCTCCGCCGGCAGCTCGAAGGTGTGCCGCCGCTGGTCCACCGCTGCCACGGCGTAAGTCGCCGCGTCCAGGCCTTGCAGCTGGACCAGCCGGGCCCCCAGCACGGACAGCAGTACGCCGAGGGCGAGCAGGCCGCCGCTGAGCCGTCGGGCCGAGTTGCCGAGGGTAGGGCTGGCGGGTTCGCGGCGCTGCCGGGCCGGCCGGCGCGACGCGGCGACGCGCGGCGTTCGCTGCGATCCGCCGCCGCTGCGCCGGCTCGACGACGTGCTCACCGTGGGCTCCCCGACGGCTTGGGGGTCGGCCGGACAGGAGCGACCGGCTTGCGGGCGGTCGCCGGGACGGCTTTGGGTGGCGTGGGAACCGGCTTGACGGCCGGCGCCGGCGTTGCTGCCGCTGGCCGGCGCACCGGCTTGGCGGGCGAGAGGACGACGACGACCCGCCCGTCGGCCAGCCGGGCGAAGCTGCGCGCGGAGCCGGGCACCATGCCGAGAGCGGTGGCGTGGGAGGCCAGCAACGCCGGTGAGCGCTGGGCCGCCAGCAGCTGCTCGAGCTGCTGCTGGCGGTCGGACACCACCAGCCCCCGGCGCTGCAGGTCATGCAGGCGGAAGGCATCCTGCGCCAGCACGGTGTTGAGCAGCAGCAGCGCGAGCAGGCCGGTGGCGAGCAGGCCGGCGACCAGCAGGACGAACGGCGCACGAGCCGCCCGAGCCACCGGCGGCACCAGCCGCAGCGGTGCCTCCGGCTGGTGCCGGCCGGATGCGGCTGGTGCGGCCGGACCGGGGAGCGGCGCGGCGCTCACGCCGCCTCCCGCAGGCGCTAGGCGGCCCGGAGCCGGGCCGAGGCGGAGCGGGGGTTGGCCGCCACATCTTCCTACCGTGGGGCCTCGGCGCCAGGGGTGAGCAGCCGCAGCTCGGGGCCGTGTCCGGGCAGCTCGACCGGCAGACCGGGCGGAGAGGTGTTGACGGCTCGGTCGGTCAGCGCACGCTTGACCAGCCGGTCCTCCAGTGAGTGGTAAGCGACCACCGCGACCCGGCCACCCACCCGCAGCGACGCGAGCGCCGCCGGCAGCGCCGCCTCCAGCGCTGCCAGCTCGCCGTTGACCTCGATCCGCAACGCCTGGAAGGTGCGCTTGGCCGGATGGCCGCCGGTACGCCGGGTCGCCGCCGGGATCGCGCTGCGGACCAGCTCGGCCAGCGGCGCCGTCGAGGTCCAGGGCCGGCGGGCGCGCTCTTGTACGACGGCCTCGGCGATGCGCCGGGCGAACCGCTCCTCGCCGTACTCGCGCAGGACCCGGGCCAGCTCCCGGACCGGATAGGTGTTCAGGACGTCGGCCGCGGTGGGACCCGTCGCCGGGTCCATCCGCATGTCCAGCGGCGCGTCCTGGGCATAGGCGAAGCCTCTCGAACGATCGTCGAGCTGCAGCGACGACACACCGAGGTCGAACAACACTCCGTCAACTCGGTCCAGGCCGAGCCCTCGTAACACCGCCGTCAGGTGGTCGTAACGGGTAGCCACCAGATCGACCCGGCCGGCGTGCGCCGCCAGCCGGTCGGCGCTCTGGGCCAGCGCCTGCCGGTCGCGGTCCAGCCCCACCAGGCGCAGCCCGGGATGGCGCTCCAGCAGCGCCGCGGCATGCCCGCCGAGGCCCACGGTGGCGTCGACCACCACCGCCGGACCGGCCGTCAGGGCTGGGGAGAGCAGGTCCACGACCCGCTCGAGCAGCACCGGGACGTGTCGAGGGGGCGGGTTGGACATGGCGCTAGGAGCCGGGCCGCAACAGCACGTGCGCCAGCAGGGCCACACCCACGGTGGCCAGGACCGCGAGCCCGATGAGCAACGCGCTGGCCCAGACCTCCTCGGCCAGGCCATCCGGCCGGTGCCGGCGGGGAGTCGACGGCCCGGCCGGGTCGTCGACAAGCCTCTCGTCCATCTCGACCCTTCGCGTTCTTGCTCCGGTGGTGCGCAGGCCAGGCGGCTGCCCGGGCCGGGACCCGGGTGGGACGCACGGCCAGGTCCCCGCCGCTTCGCCGTCTGGCACCGGGGAAGGTGCGCCAGGGGGCGGAGCGGTCGGAGACCTCGCCGTGCGTTCGGCCGGTCTCAGGGAAAGCGTCAGACGACTCCGGGGATCACCCCTTCCGGGTCCTCGGCGTACGCCGACTCCTGCGCGGCCAGGTAGTCCTGCCAGGCCTGCCCGTCCCACAGCTCGACCTTGCTGCTCGCGCCGATGAGCACGCAGTCCCGGTCGAGGCCGGCGTACTCCCGCAGCCCGGTCGGCACCGTGATCCGCCCCTGCTTGTCCGGGGTCTCGTCCCAGGCGGAGGCGAAGAAGAGCCGGACGCGACCCCGGCCCGACGTCGTTGTCGCCGGTGTCGCCCGCACGCTCTCGGCTATCCGGGCGAACTCGTCGGCCGGCCAGATGTAGAGGCAGCGCTCCTGTCCCTTGGTGATCACGAGCCCTCTCTCCATCGCGGCGCGGAACTTCACGGGCAGCATCAGCCGCCCCTTGTCATCGAGACGGGGGGCGTGCGTGCCGAGGAACACCGCGCTCCCTCTCCAGTGCACGCCGACCGCACAGTTCCTCCAATGAGCGCCACGCTACCCCACTTTGCTCCACCGTCAACCACCCGAGAGTCGGTCCGGCCGGCCGAGGGTCCCTGGGGGCAGGTGCGCCGTCGACGGTTACGGGTTGATACCGGGATCTAGCCAGCGGCGCTGCACCTGTCACACTTGCCCGAAGCCAACGGCCGCACGGCCGCAGCAGGCGCGGGAGGGGTTCCGTGGCAGGTGCGACGCCGATGCCCGCTGGGCCGGTGAGGACTCCGGGCGGCGCGGTCGGCCTCGAGGACCTCACGGCGACCGCCGCGCGGATCACCGGAGCCGTCGAGCAGGTCATCGAGGGCAAGCCCGACGTCGTCCGGCTGGCGCTCACCGTGCTGCTCGCGGAGGGCCACCTGCTCATCGAGGACGTTCCGGGCGTGGGCAAGACCATGCTCGCCAAGGCGCTGGCCCGCTCGATCGACGCCGAGGTACGCCGGATCCAGTTCACCCCCGACCTGCTTCCCAGCGACGTCACCGGCGTGAGCGTCTACAACCAGGAGACCCACGACTTCGAGTTCAAGCCCGGCGCCGTCTTCGCCAACATCCTGCTCGGCGACGAGATCAACCGGGCTTCCCCGAAGACGCAGTCGGCCCTGCTCGAGTGCATGGAGGAGCGCCAGGTCACGGTGGACGGGGTGACCTACGAGCTCGAGTCGCCCTTCATGGTCATCGCGACCCAGAACCCGATCGAGATGGAGGGCACCTACCCGCTACCCGAGGCCCAGCGGGACCGGTTCTCCGCCCGCATCTCGATGGGGTATCCGGCCGCCCGCTCCGAGCTCGCGATGCTGGACAGCCACGGGGCCGGCTCGCCGCTCGACGATCTGGAACCTGTTGCCGACGCCCGCGAGGTGGCCAAGCTGGTCGAGCTGGTACGGACCATCTACGTCGCCGAGCCGCTACGTCGCTACACGATCGAGCTGGTCACCGCCACCCGCAACGCGCCCGACCTGCGGCTCGGCGCCTCTCCCCGCGCCACCTTGCACCTGCTGCGGATGGCCCGCGCCGCAGCGGCGCTCGACGCCCGCGACTACGTGCTGCCCGACGACATCCAGGCGCTGGCGGAGCCGGTGCTCGCCCACCGGCTGCTGCCCACCGCCGAAGCCCAGATCGCCCGGCGTACGCCGAGCTCCGTAGTGGCCGACATCGTGACCCGGGTGCCCGTGCCCGAGCCGGAGACACGGCGCGCCGCCCGGAGTCAGGACCGGTAGGTGCGGCGCGCCCTCGCCGGGCTCACCACCCGCGGTCGCAGCTTCGTCGCCGCCGGCGTCGCCGCCACGATCTGTGCGCTCGCTCTCGGCGAGCGCGACCTGCTCCGGGTCGGGGTGTTCCTGCTGGTGCTGCCCGCCGTCGCGCTCGCCGTGGTGCACCGGACGCGATACCGGTTGTCGTGCACCCGCCGGCTCGACCCGCCGAGAGTGCCGGCGGGCTCGGCTGCCTCGGTGGTGCTGCGGCTCGACAACGTCTCCCGCCTCCCCACCGGCGTCCTGCTGGTGGAGGACTCGCTGCCCTACGTGCTCGGGGGGCGGCCGCGGTTCGTGCTGGACCGGGTGGAGCCGCACGGCATCCGGGAGGTCTCCTACCCGGTGCGCTCCGACCTGCGCGGCCGCTACCGGATCGGACCGCTTTCGGTCCGGCTGACCGACCCGTTCGGGCTCTGCGAGGTCACCCGCTCCTTCGCTGCGGTGGACTCGCTGGTCGTCACGCCCTCGATCACAGCCTTGCCGCCGGTCCGGCTGCGGGGTGAGTGGGCCGGCGCCGGGGAGAGCCGGGCACGCTCGGTGTCCACCGCGGGCGAGGACGACGTGGCCACCCGGGAGTACCGGCAGGGCGACGACCTGCGCCGGGTGCACTGGCGCTCGACCGCCCGTTACGGCGAGCTGATGGTGCGCCGCGAGGAGCAGCCATGGCAGAGCCGCGCCGCCGTGCTGCTCGACAGCCGCGAGGACGCGCACCGCGGCGACGGCCCCGGCTCGTCGTTCGAGTGGGCGGTCAGCGCCGCGGCCTCCGTGGGCGTCCACCTGGCTCGCAGCGGCTACCGCATCCGGCTGGTCACGGGCGACGGCGACGCCACCGGCGAGGCGGCCGGCGAGTCCAGCGGTACGGCGGAGAGCCTGCTCCTCGACAGCCTGGCCGTCGTGGCGCCGACAGAGCGCACCTCTCTCGGCGCGGCGCTGACCGGCGTACGCCGCTCGAGTGGCGAGGGCCTCCTCGTGGCCGTGCTCGGCCGGCTCGATGCGGAGGAAGCAGAGCTGCTCGGCCGGCTCCGGCACAGTGCGACCGGGGGGGTCGCGGTGCTCCTGGACACCTCGACCTGGGCTACCCTGGGGGCACGGGCGCGCGCCGACGCCGAGAGCGCCTACACCGCTCGGGCCCGGCTGCTGCAGGCCGCCGGCTGGCGGGTGTTGCAGGTTCGGCACGGCACCTCGCTCGGCACCGTGTGGCCGCAAGCCGGCACCTCGACGGCGGCTCGGCCGTTGGAGGGCTACCAGCTGCCCGCTTCCGCAGGAGGACGCCGATGAGCAACCGGAGCCGCCTGGCGGTCTACGCGGGCCTGGCGACGCTGCTGTGCTCGGCGGCGCTCGGGCCGGTGTTCGGCGGCCTGTCGTGGCTGCTCCCGGTCGCCGGCGCGATCGCCATCGTGGCCGGCGTCGGCGAGCTGGGCCGGCGGTTCGGGGTGCCGTTGGCCCTCACGCCGCTGCTGGCCGCGGGCGGCGTCCTGGTCTACGTCACCACGATCTTCGCCAATCGCTCGGCGATCGGGCGCGTCCTGCCGGGGCCTGGCGCGCTGGCCACCCTGCGCCAGCTGGTGCAGGAAGGATTCGCCGACATCCGGGTCCTCTCGCCGCCGGTACCCAGCCGGACCGGGATGGTCCTCATCACGGTCGTCGGCGTTGCCGCCGTCGCGCTGGTGGTCGACCTGCTGGCGGTCACCCTGCGCCACGCGTCGCTGGCGGGCCTGCCGCTGCTCGCGCTGTACGCCGTACCGGCCGCCGTCGTCGTGGACGGCGTGGGCTGGCTGCCCTTCGTGCTCGGCGGCGTGGGCTATCTCGGCCTGCTGCTCGCGGACAGCCGGGACCGGCT
>JBPCOX010000222.1:0-11810 GCA_050999825.1 Mycobacteriales bacterium | reverse complement strand
GCGGCAGAGGGGGACAAGAGACAGAGGTGGGCGGCCGCGGCACGGGCCGCAGCCTCCTCGGCGGCTCGCCGGTCCGCCTCGGCGATCCGGCGTACGTCGACGTCCGCTGCGGCAAGGCGCTGCGCGGTCTGGGCCAGCAGCGACCGGACCCGGGCCGCAGCGGCCGCCGTACGAGCCTCCAGCTGGGTCTGGCGCAGCGCCAGCTCGCGCAGCCGGGCCTCGATCCGCCCGGCCGACACGCTCGCGCCGCCCGCCTGCGCCGCCGCCCCGCGGTCGGCGTCGACGATCGTCGCCACGCTGCGGTAGCGCGCCTCGAGGTCGACGATGCTGCCGCCCTCCAGAAGCGACGCGTAGAGCGCGGCGTTGCCACCGGCTTCGTAGAGCGCACGCATCCGGTCGCCGGCAGCGTCCGAGCGGTCATCGGCGACCGCCTGCGCGACCTCGAGCTGGCGCTGCGCCATCAGGTGCTGGGTGACGACCGCCGCTAGGTCGCTGCCGGCGGCGTTGTAGTCCTCGGTCGCCGACTCGGCCGAGATCGCCAGCCTGTCGACGGCGGCTCTCAGCTCGGCGGCCCGGGCCTGGGCGCTGGCCAGTCGGGGTGACGCCGCCACCGCCGGGGCGACGGGTACGGCGACCAGCCCGGCAGCCAGGGCCAGGGCCGCGCCGACGGTGGCGAGCCAGTCGCGGCCGCTGCGTACCTGCCGGCTCACGACAGCATCGCCCGGCCGCTCCCGCCGACGTCCACGTCGGCCAGCCCCGCCGTGGGACCGAACCGATGGAGCAGCAGCGTGGACGCCCGGGTGCGCAGCCGGAGGTGTACCGTGCCGTCGGGGTCGACGTGGAAGCACGATGTGGGAACCTGCTCGTCTCGGCCGCCGGCGAGCCGGGACGCAGTGTCGTAGGCGCCCTGCAGGTCCGCGCCCCCGCTGCGCTGCCAGGTCTCGCTGGCCGCGCTGGCCGTTTCGCCGGCGTCGTCGCTGAGCTGGACGCGGGCCACCGCGACCGAGAGCCCGTCGAACAGGCAGAGTCCGGCGACGGTCAGTCCCAGGGTCACCTTGACCAGCCAGCCGAGCACGATGTCGCCACCGTCCTGGCGGCCGGTCGCGATGCGCCGCGTGCGCAGGCCCATGTCGCTCCGATCCGGGGTCTGCCACAAAGGTCGGCTGGCCGACCGCCGATCTGAAGAGCGCCGGCCCGGTCGACGCGCCCAGGGGTCAGCGCCTAGCGGCCGCCGCGGCCGACCCCCGGGTCCGGCGCCGGCGCAGGACGCTCAGCAGCGCCGTCACCTCTGCGACGCGTAGTCGGCGGGCGGTCACGACGTACAGCCCGCCGCCGATGGCGAGTGCCGCGGCCACCGCCGCCGCGCTGCCGGCCGCCCCTGCGCCGACGGCCCGGTGTACCAGCTGCGCGACGACGTACATCGGTACGGCGGCGAGAAGTGCGGCCATCAGCAACCGGACATGGGTCCGCAACACGTGCTCGGCCCGGCGAACCGGTAGCCGGCGCCCGAGCACTGCGTTGGTCAGGGCGAACCCGGCGGCGTACGAGGCGCCGAAGCCGGCCGCCAGACCGACCACCCGGTCGCCGGCCGGCAGGACGGCGTACAGCACGAGGTCGACAGCCACCAGCACCGCGTTGACGGCGAGGTTGACCAGCGCCGGCGTCCGCGTGTCCCGCAGCGCGTAGAAGGCCCTCAGCTGCAGCTGGAAGGCCGAGAACGGGACCAGCCCGAGGGCGAACACGGTCAGCACCAGTCCGATCCGCCGGGCGTCGGCGACCCCGATCTCCCCGTGGTTGAAGACCGCGGTCCCAACCAGCGGCCCCAGGACGACGTAGGCCACCGATGCCGGCACCAGCACGACTGCGGCCAGCCGCAGACCGCTGGCGAGCTCCGCCCGCAGGTCCTCGAGGCGCGAGTCGACGGCCTGCCGGCTCATGCGTGGCAGCAGCGCGGTGATGACCGAGACGGCGACCACCGCGTGCGGCAGCGAGAAGAGCGCGAAGGCGTAGAAGTACGGCGAGTAGCCAGCGGCGGACCCCGCACCGGTGCCGGCTCCGGCGGCCCGGCCGGCGGCGGTCGCGAGCCGCACCACCACCAGGTAGCCCAGCTGGTTGGCCACGACGTAGAGCAGCACCCAACCGGCCAGCCGGCCGGCCGGTCCGAGTCCGGTGCCGCGGAAGTCGAACCGGGGCCGGAAGCGGTAGCCGCTCGCCCGCAGCGAGGGCAGCAGCGCGACCGTCTGCACGGCGATCCCGGCCGTCGTTCCCAGCGCGAGGACGAGTGTCTGCGCGGTGGTCAGCAGCTCGCCGGAACCGGTCGGCCCTGGCAACTTGAAGAACACTAGGCCGGCGCCGATGACGACCAGGTTGTTCAGCACCGGCGCCCACATCGGCGCCGCGAACCGGCCGCGCGTGTTGAGAATGGCCCCCATCGTCGCCCCGAGCCCGTAGAGCAGGATCTGCGGCAGGAAGAACCTGGCGAAGGTGACGGCCAGCTCCCGCGAGCCGCCCCCGAGCCGTCCGTAGATGCCGATCAGCAGGGGGGCGCCCAGCACGGCCAGCAGCGAGGTGAACCCGAGGACCAGGGCCACCAGGGTGACCAGCCGGTCGGCGTAGGCCTTGCCATTGTCCGCGTCCCGGTCGGCGGCCGAGACGAGCAGGGGTACGACGACACTGGTCAGCACACCGCCGAGCAGCAGCTCGTAGACGATGTTGGGCAGGACGTTGGCGACGTTGTAGGCGTCGCCCAGCGACCCCGCCCCGATGGCCGCCGCCACCACCGCCACCCGGAGGAAGCCGGTGGCGCGCGAGAACACCGTGCCCACTGCCATCGTCCGGCTGGCGCGGACCAGGCTGCCGGGGTCTTCGGCGGCTCCTCCGGCGGGGTCGACGCCCGGGTCCGCGGTCGCGGGCGCCCGTCCGGCCGGCCCCGCGTAGCTCACGAGACGGTGGCGGGCCGTCGCCGCGCTCGCCGAGCTCGGCGGACCAGCCGGACGCCGACGGCGAGCAGGAGCACCGCGAACGCTCCACCGGTGATCCCCAGTGCGACCGCGCCGTACGCGGTCGAGCGCACCAGCAGCTTGACCCGGTCGGCGTACGGCCGGCCCTCGGGCGTGTAGAGCTCGGCGTAGACCGGGAAGACGCCGGAGGTGCGGACGGCCCGGGTGGTCTGCACCGGGACGGTGGCCGAGTGCCCCGCATCGATCGTCTGGACGCCGGGGGACCTCGTGGTGACGCGGGCGCCGTTGCTGCTCAGCACCAGCTGGACCCGGACCGGTTGGGACAACCCGTTGACCACGGTGACCGGGATCGTGCCGGACCGGCTGGTCAGCGTGATCAGCCCCGCCGTACCGATTCGCACCCGGTTCTTGAGACGGCGCAGGGCCTTGCCGGCCGACGCCAACAGCTCGTCGGCCCGTCGCGGGTCGCGCCGCCAGGCCGCCGACTCCAGCCGGAAGACGGCCAGGTCGAGCCGGACGGCGGCGGCGTTGCCACCCACCAGCACGGTCTCGAACTCCCGCAGGCCGGTCCGCACGGCGGTGACCGAACCGGGCGACTTGGCGCCGCGCAGGTACTTCGCGGAGAGCTCGAGAGCGGTGGCGGAGGGCGGGTAGCTGAGCGAGCCGCGCGCCTTCGTCGGCGCCGCGCCGACCGCGGCCTCCGCCACGGTGACCGGGCGCAGCCAGGGCACCTGGCCGCTCGCGGCGAGTACGGTGCCGGCGTACGCCGGCGCGGGGTCCCACTGCCGAGGGGGCGCCACCACCACGGTGCGCGCGTCGTTCGGGTGCTCGAGGGTGATGACCATCGTCTCGGCAAGGAACCGCTGGGCGTCGAGCCGGGCCGACCCGCCGGCCGCGCCGCCGGGTCGCGAGCCGCCGGCTCCGGTGGCCATCAGCGCGTCGAGGGTGTCGTCGGTGACCAGCGCCCGTACCGTTCCGCCGACGGTCTGCACCACGGCCCGCGCGTCCGGCGTATAGGTGAGCCCTCGGGTCAGCGGCAGCGCCGCCTCGCTGAGCACGAAGGTGTCGATCCCGGCGCCGGCCAGCGTGTCCAGCGCCGGCTTCGTCAGCAGCCCGCCCGGGGCCCACCCCAGGCCGCCGGCGACCGCCGCACCCGGCAGCACCTTACGGGTGATCTCCCGGCCGGTCTGGACCGTGTGGCTGACGTCGTCTCCCAGGCCGGCGCGCACCAGGGCGACCACGTCAGGGTCGGCGTAGGGCAGGCTCAACACCGGCGCGCCCGAGGTGGCGGTGCGCAGCTGCGCCAGCCAGGCCGCCGCGACGGGACCGGCCGTCCCCGCGACCGCGCCGCCGCCTCCGGGGCGGCGCACCTGGTAGCCCGCGCGCATCTCGCCCGCTGCTTCGAGCAGTGCCGGGTCGACCGCCAGCGTGACCGGTACGCCGGCAGGCCCGAGCCGATGCCTCTGGTCGGCGGCGGCGGCGACCAGCAGGGCCAGTCGTCCGCCGCGGCCGAGCTGGGCCGCCAGGGTGTCGTCGAGGAACTCGCCGGCCGGCCCCCGTGCCGGCGCCGCGACGAGCGGCCACAGCCACGCCAGCCGGGTCGGGGTGAAGCCGGCGCCTCGCCCGGTGAACGGTAGGAAGCTGCGAACCCGGCCGACGGTCTGCAGGCCGCTGACGCTGCCGGCCCGGCCGCGAGCCTCGACGGCGAGGGGATAGACGCCCGAGGTCGTGAGCCCCAGGCCGTCGACCGGCGCGCCGATGTCGAACGCGACCGAAGCTCCCCGCGCGAGCAGCCCGGTAAGTGTCTCCTCGGTGCCGGCGAGGACCGATCCCAACGGGCCGGTCTGCGCCGCCGTCCTGGCCAACGCGCCACGGGTGCTGACCCGGGACATGGACAGCCGCAGCCGGACCCGTACGTCGGTTAGCGGCTCGGTGCCGCGGTTGCGCAGGGTGCCGCGCAACCGCAACGTCGTACCGGGCCGCGGTGCGAACGGCTCCAGGACGCTTACGGCGACATCGACCGGCAGGCCACTCTCGGAAGTGGTGCCGGCTGCCGGCGGACCGGGCGTGGGGACGATGTCGGCGGCGGCCGGCACGGGGCCCGGCAGCGGCAGGAGCATCAGCACCAGAGCGGTGAGCCCCACGGCGACCCGGCGGGAGCGGGGTCCGCCCACCGGCGACCTCATGCGGTGTCCGCTAGCAGGCCCGGGGCCCTGTCGACCAGCCGGCGCTCGTCGGCGTAGGCCAGCCGGCCGGCGACCTCGTGCAGCGGCACCCAGGCCACCTCGGCCACCTCGATGTCGTCATCGGACAAGGCGCCGCCCTCGGCCACCAACAGGAAGTGGTGGACGGTCTTGTGCACCCGACGGTCCTCGGCCACGAACCAGAAGTCGATCGTGCCCAGCGGGGCGAGCACCCGGCCGGTGATCCCGGTCTCCTCGGCGACCTCGCGGACGGCGGCGTCCTCGTGGGACTCGCCGACCTCGACGTGACCCTTCGGCAGCGACCACAACAGCCGGCCACGGCGGTCGAGTCGACCGATCAGCGCGGCACTTGCCCCGGGCCCCGGACCGTCCACGACCAGCCCGCCGGCCGAGGTCTCCTCGACCCGGCGCAGCGGGCGCCGGCGGGTGGTGCGAGGCGGCGCCACAGTCTCGATACTAGTTGCGTACCGGAGCGAACCCCCGCCTCCGCCGTTGCCGTTCCCGGCCGGGTCCCTACCGGCCGACCAGCACGTAGGCTCGGTCCTCGTGCCCGCGTCCGCCCACCAGCCCGCCGAGCCCAGCGCCGAGCGCCTGGTCGAGGCGCAGCGGGCGGTCGTGGCAGCATTGCGCGACGTCGCGCCGGTGACCGACGAGCTGGCCGAGCGGTTCACGATGGCCGGCCGCGAGCTGCACCTGGTCGGCGGCTTTGTCCGCGACGCGGTTCTGGGCCGGCGCCAGCCCGACCTCGACTTCGCCACGGACGCCCGGCCGGCAGAGATCGTCTCGCTCACCCGCGGTTGGGCAGACGCGACCTGGGACACCGGCATCGCGTTCGGCACGGTCGGCATGCGCAAGGGGGAACACCGGCTGGAGATCACGACGTACCGCACCGAGGCCTACGATCGCGACTCGCGCAACCCGGTGGTCCGCTACGGCGACTCCCTCGAGGACGACCTGTTCCGCCGCGACTTCACGGTCAACGCGATGGCGATCACGCCGCCGGACGGCATCTTCGTCGACCCGTACGGCGGCCTGCGCGACCTGCTCATCGGCGTACTGCGCACTCCGGGCCGCCCGCAGGACTCCTTCTCCGACGACCCGCTGCGGATGCTGCGAGCGGCCCGCTTCGCCGCGGCACTGCCCGCCCGGGTTGCGCCCGAGGTGCGGGCCGCCATGCGGGCGATGGCCGACCGGCTCGACATCATCACGGCGGAGCGGATCCAGGGCGAGCTGACCCGGCTGCTGCTGGCTCCCGAGCCACGGCCGGGGCTCGAGCTGCTGGTCGACACCGGGCTGGCCGAGCACGTCCTGCCCGAGCTGCCCGCGCTGCGGCTGACCGCCGACCCGCTGCACCGGCACAAGGACGTCTACGCCCACACGCTCACCGTGCTCGGCCAGGCGATCGGGCTGGAGGACGCCGGCCCCGACCTGACGCTGCGGATGGCCGCGCTGCTGCACGAAGTCGGCAAGCCCAAGACTCGCTCGTTCGAGCCCGGCGGCGGCGTGTCGTTCCACCACCACGAGGTGGTGGGGCGGGACATGGCCCGGGCGCGGCTGATGGCGCTGCGTTATCCCAAGCCGTTCATCGACGATGTCGCCCGCCTGGTCGAGCTGCACCTCCGCTTCCACGGCTACGGCACCGGGGAGTGGACCGACGCCGCCGTACGCCGCTATGTCCGTGACGCCGGTCCGCTGCTCGACCGGCTGCACAAGCTGGTGCGCTCGGACTGCACGACGCGCAACCCGCGCCGGGCGGCGGCACTGGGCCGGGCGTACGACGCACTCGAGCGCCGGATCGAGCGGTTGGCCGAGGAGGAGGATCTCGCGGCTCTCCGACCGGATCTCGACGGCCAGGACGTGATGGCCATTCTCGGCCTACCTCCGGGCCGCCTCGTGGGAGCGGCGCTGCGGCATCTGTTGGGGCTGCGGCTCGAGCACGGTCCGCTCGGCCAGGAGGCGGCGGTGGCCGAGCTCCGCCGGTGGGCGTCGGAGCAGGGGCTCGAGCCCCAGTAGTGGGGTCCATGACGTTCCGCGAGCCCGACGAGCGTTCCGAGCCGCGGCTGCGGGACGGCCTTCCCTACGCCGTCAGGGTCTTTGTTGCGATGTGGACCGGTTGGGCGCTGCTCGGCCTGCTGGGCGTGGGGCTGGTCCCGCTCGGCCAGGAGCCGGTCTCGGTGCCCGGGCTGGCCGCCGATCCGCTCGGCAGCGGATGGCACAACCTGTTCACCGCAGGCAACCGGGGCGACGCGCTGTGGTACCAGCGCATCGCCACGGGCGGTTACCGGACCGACGACTCGAGCGCGGCGTTCTTCCCCCTCTACCCGGTCGCGATCCGGCTGGTGTCGGCGCTGCCCGGCGTCAGTCCGCGGGGCGCCGCC
This sequence comes from Mycobacteriales bacterium, assembly GCA_050999825.1. Taxonomy (GTDB): domain Bacteria; phylum Actinomycetota; class Actinomycetes; order JALYNC01; family JALYNC01; genus JBPCOB01. Next base: position 4,268 of record JBPCOX010000222.1, on the reverse strand, counting down.
GTCGGCACCGCGCAGGCGTGCTTTCTCGCAGCGCTCGTGGTCTTCTTCGCTCTCACCGCGCGCGAGCACGGCAGCGACGTCGCCCGCCGGGCGTCTCGCTACCTCGCGGTCTTCCCGACCGCCTTCTTCTTCCTGGTGCCGCACACCGAGGCGCCGTTCCTCCTGCTGACGCTGCTGACGTTCTGGTACGCCCGCGGGAACCGCTGGGGGGCCGCCGCCGTCCCCGCGGCGCTGGCCGCGCTGACCCGCAGCGCCGGCATGGTGCTGCTGCCCGCACTGGTCGTCGAGGCGGTGACGCAGTGGCGGCGCTCCGGCCGGCGGCTGGTTCCGCGACTGGCCGCGGCCTGCGCTCCGCTGGCCGGCCTGGCGGCGTACGGCCTGTTCTGGGGGCTGCGGGGCGACCTGCTGGCGCCGCTGCGAGCGCAGGAGAACTGGCAGCGCGAGCTCACCCTGCCGACGACCACGCTGCTGCACGCCGTCGAGACCGCCTGGCGCTACGGCAGCTACTGGCTGATCGACCTGCTGGTCGTAGGGGTGGTGGTCGGGGCGCTGATCGCGGGAAGTCGGCGACTGCGGCCGAGCTACCTCACCTACGCGCTGGTCAGCCTGCTGCTACCGCTGATCGAGCCCTTTCCTCCCCGGCCACTGCTGTCGATGCCCCGCTTCGTGGCGGTGATCTTCCCGGCGTTCTGGGGGCTGGCTACGGCGACTTCTCGCCGCCGGCCGCCGGAACCGCTGGTGCTCGGCGTCTTCGCCGGCGGTTACGTGCTGCTCGGGCTGCTGTTCATGAACTGGTACTACATCTTCTGACTGGGCGAACGGTGGTCTTCGGCGAACGGGCGGCCAGTCCGTACGCCACCGCGATGAGCGCGTAGCCGGCCGCGATGGCGCCGAGAACGGCGTACGACCTGCCGCTCGCCGGTAGGACAACGGCGCCGGCCACCGCGGCCGAGACGAATGTCAGGTTGAACATCGCGTCGTAGAAGGCGAAGACCCGGCCGCGGAAGCTCTCGTCGACGGTCTCTTGCAGGATCGTGTCCACGCAGATCTTCGACGCCTGGGCGGCGAAGCCGAGGAACACCGCCGCGACCAGGAACGCCCCCTTGGTGTAGGGCAGGCCGAACACCACCTCCACCACGCTGGCCGCGCCGAAGACGGTCACGATCCAGGCCGGCTTGCCGGTGCGACGGGTGACCGGCGGCGTGACGACCGCCGCCAGGACCACGCCCACCCCACCGGCCGCGACCACCTGGCCGATCCCGGCCAGGCCGGCCCGCAGCCAGCCGTCGTCGCTGAAGTAGTTCCGGTACAGCAGCAGGGTGGCGATCGTCGACAGGCCATAGCAGAAGCGGTGCGCCCCGATGGCGACCAGCGCGTACGCCGCCGGCCGGCGCTGGGCCACGTGCCGAGCGCCGGCTACGAGTCCTCGAGCCACGGTCGCCGCCGCGGCTCTGACTCGTTGCGACGCCGGCGGGTCGTCCGGTCCGAGGAGGTCTCGGTCGGGAAAGCCGGCGGCGACCAGGGACGACGTGAGATACACGGCGCCGGCGACGAGAGCCACGGTGGCGCTGCCCCGGTCCCCTGCGCCGGCGATCGCGCGGATCCCGAGCCCCGCCAGCCCCCCGGTCGCCGAGGCGACGAAGCCGGAGGTAGTCGACAGGCTGTTGGCGGTGACCAGCTGGCCTTGGGTGACCAGGTGCGGCAGGGCGGCCGAGAGCGCCGTGAGGAAGAACCGGTTGACGCCCACGACGGCGAGGGTCCCCACATAGAAGAGCGGGCTGGCAGGCCCCACGGTCATCAGGATGGCCGCCACGCCCGCGACCAGCCCGGCCCGCACGACGTTGGCCACCACGAGCACGCGCTGGCGGCGCCAGCGGTCGAGCAGTACGCCGGCGAACGGCCCCACGAGGCTGTAGGGCAGCAGCAGGACGGCGAACCCGACGGCTACCTGTGCGGCGTTCGTCTGCCGCTCGGGGTTGAAGAAGACGGCGCTGGCCAGGCTGGCCTGGAAGATTCCGTCAGCGGCCTGTGACGTGAGCCGGGTCGCGTACAGGCGCCGGAAGTGCGGCCGCGCCAGCACCCCGCGCACACCGGCGCTCGTGGCCACGACCGACAGGGTAGGCCGCCACTCGGATCGCTGGTCGAGCTCCGTCGTGTACCTGATCACCCGTCGGGCGGCACCCGCGGTGGCGGGACGACGTACCTCTTGCCGTGTGGGCTGATCCACGTCACGCTGGCGTCAGGTGATCGTCGCAGCCGCCAGCCGCCATGCGTCTTCAGCCGGTGGTGGCGGCGGCAGAGCGGACCAAGGTTGACGCGATCGGTTCCGCCGCCGTCGTCCCAGGGCACCTCGTGATCGAGGTCACAGTCCTCGGCCGACCGCGGGCAGCCGGGGAACCGGCAGGTGCCGTCCCGGGCGATCAGGAAGTCGACGAGCGCGGCGGGCGGGGTGTAGGTGCGCCGGCCATAGTCGAGCAGCGCGCCGCTGGACGGATCGGTCACCAGCCGGCGCCACTCGCCGTCGGCTGCCAGGGCCCGGGCCGCGCTGGCCGGGATCGGGCCGTATCCGGCGAGGTGCCCGGGGTCGTCGGCCAGCCCCAACAGGGTCATGAGGTCGATGGTCACGCAGATGTTGGGCCGGCGCCGATGCTTGGTAGGCAGGCCGGGGTCGTCGAGCGCGGCCACCGCCCACTCCACGAGCACGTCGGCACGGCGGGCATGGGCACTGCGCGGGTCATCGGTCCCCTTGCGGGCAGCGCAGGCGTCCAGGGCGGTGAAGACCAGCTCCGCATCTGCCGCCGGCAGCCGGGCCTCCAGAGTGGCCATCCCGTTGTTGTCCGGGTGGCAGTCGACACCCCGGCTTTCGGCAGCGCTGGCATGCTCCAGCTCGGCAGTGAGTGGATCGGCCACGGCCACTGCCCGGCGTACCACTCGGCGAAGGGCCGAGACCGTCAGCCGTCCCGCTCTCGGCAGTACCACCGCCTGTACGGCGGTCGCCACCACCTCGGGGACGCTTGCTGTTTCCTCGGTCAGCACCACTGCGTGCATCGCGGAGATCTCGCCGCGCTCGAGCGCCCCAGCGGTACCGCTCAGTGGGCCGGCGAGCTGGCGAGCCACCTCCAGCCGGTGCTTCGCGGTCGACGGCGCCACCCCCAGGGCCGTCGCGACTTCCTCGCGGGCCCAGTCCTCGTCAAAGTTCGCCGGTCTCGGGCCGGCCACCCGAGCGATGATGTGATGGCTCTTGGCGGCAACCCAGCGTGCTTGACGTTCCCATGCCCGCATGAACAGGATTGCTGTCTCGTCATCGAGCCGGTCGATATCGAGCGAAGACAGAAAATGGATCTGCTCCGCCCCCGGCAAGGCGGTAAGCGAGTGCTCGAGCCAAGCCGACCGAGAGCACTCTCCTTTCAGCGGATCATGCGCGGGGTGCGCAGACCCTGCTGCGTTCACGCTCTCGAACATGTGTTCCAGTCTACTCGAACGCAGGGACGAGTTGCTCTCGTTACCCACAGGCCTAACGATCGATCGTTGGACGTCCTGCAACCGCGTCGGAGTAGTGCCGGCCAGCGAGGGACTGACGTCTCAGTGGAGCAGCAAAGGCCCTCATTGCTGTTGGGGTCACTGCAGCTGTAGCGCCTTCCATTCCACCTGCGAAGATAGACCCATCAGCCGCCAAAGTTCGGTGCCTTTGGAGCCGAGCCTGGAGAACACCGGCGACCAAGACAGACTTCGGGTCCTCGATGCATCGGCACATCGATGGACATGCAGGCTCCCCACGGCCGACGGGGCCTGGGGTCGGGCCTGCTCAGCGGGAAAGTCAACGTCGCCGGCCTTGGCCGCGTCCGGATTACAGCGACAGGAGCCAACCGGCACCCCGTGGAGGCTCGTGGCGTTGTGGCCCACGTCTCGGTCCCGCTCCCATGGCAACGGACGGCGCCTCGGCCGTGGTGACCACCGCAGCCGTTTCGTAGTCCTGACTAACAGGCTGGTCCGTCGGCTCATGCCGGGGCCCGCAACCCCTCAATGTTTCCTTCAAGCTGTGGGAGCAGCGGCAACACGCCTAGAGCGTGTCTCCCAAATGCTGGTGAGTGATTCGAGACGCTGGCGGTGTGACTCGTGGGGCTGAGATCTCTGATGCGGTGTGCACTCGGATCGAGCCGTTGATGCCGAACTCGGATGGGTTGCGTGGGCGACCGTTTCGTGAGCATCGCCAGGTCGTGGAGGGGATCGCGTTCCGGTGTCGAACCGGGGTTGCGTGGCGTGATCTT
>JBPCOX010000282.1:0-3539 GCA_050999825.1 Mycobacteriales bacterium | reverse complement strand
GGGCTGTCCGCCGGTGAGAAACGGATGCTTGCCAAGGCTCGCCAGATCCTGGTGAGCGAGCTGGCGCTGGCCGAGGGCACCAACGAGGACAAGGCCGAGATCATCCTCGACGAGGTTCTCACCACCTAGACTCTCCCGTCGGCAGGTTCGGCGGAGCACCCCAACGGGTGCAACGGTGCGCGAGGAGATGTGGGTGACGGTCGCCGCGATCGTGCCCGCGGCCGGACGAGGCACCCGCCTGGGGCCGGGCCAACCGAAGGCGCTGCGCGAGCTCGCCGGCACGCCGATGCTGGTGTACGCCGTCCAGGCGCTGGTCGGGGCCCGGCTGGTGGACCGGGTCGTCGTCGCGGTCCCCCTCGAGGAGGTCGCCGCGGTGAGCACGCTGCTCGCCCGAGAGGTGCCGGCCGACGTCCTGGTGGTGGCCGGCGGCGCGACCCGCCAGGAGTCCGTCGCCCGGGCGCTGGCGGCGCTGTCCCCCGACGTCGACGTGGTCCTCGTCCACGACGCCGCTCGTCCGCTGGCACCGAGCGACCTCGCCGACCGGGTCGCCGCCGCGGTGCGGGCCGGCTCGTGCGCGGTGGTTCCCGGCGTACCGGTCATCGACACGGTGAAGCGGCTGGACCCGGACGGCACGGTGACCGAGACCCTGGACCGTACGGCGTTGCGCGCGGTGCAGACCCCCCAGGGGTTCGCCCGCGAGGTGCTGGCCGAGGCGCACGCGGCCGACCCGGAACCGGGGACCGCGACCGACGACGCCGCCCTCGTGGAGCGGTTGGGCCGGCCGGTGCGGCTCGTTCCCGGCCACGAGGAGGCGTTCAAGGTGACCCGGCCGCTCGACCTGCTGCTGGCCGAGGCCGTGCTCCAGCGTCGGCGGGTGGGCCGTGTCGGTTGACGGCGGGGCCGACGTCGTACCGCTCGGCGACGCGCTGACCGACCTGCCGCGGGTGGGCACCGGCGTCGACGTGCACCGTTTCACCGCGGACCGCTCGCTGTGGCTGGCCGGCCTGCCCTGGCCTGACGAACCGGGTCTCGCCGGTCACTCCGACGGCGATGTCGCCGCCCACGCCGCCTGCGACTCGCTGCTGGCTGCGGCCGGGTTGGGTGACCTCGGCGCGCAGTTCGGCACCACCGACCTGCGGTGGGCCGGTGCCAGCGGTGCGGAGCTGCTGACAGAGACCGTTCGCCGGCTGGCGGCGGCGGGCTGGGCGGTGGGCAACATCGCGGTACAGGTGATCGGGCAGCGGCCGCGCATCAGCGGGCGCCGGGCCGAGTCGGAGGCGGCGTTGACCGCGGCCGCAGGCGCCGCGGTGTCGGTGTCGGGCACCACGACGGACGGCCTCGGGCTCACCGGTCGCGGGGAGGGGCTGGCGGCCATCGCGACCGCGCTCGTCGTACGTCGGTAGCGTCTGTCTTCCCAGCGAGTCCAGCGAGGAGCACCTGTGCCGCAGACCCTGCCCGAGCCGGCCAAGGCGTGGCTCGACGCCCAGGAGTTCATCACCCTGGCCACCATCGAGCCGGACGGCCGCCCGCAGCAGACGGTGGTCTGGGTCACCCATGACGGCGACGACGTCTTGATGTCGACGGTCAAGGGGCGGCGCAAGCAACGCAACCTCGAGCGTGACTCCCGCGCGACGGCCCTGCTGTTCCCGAAGGAGAACCCGTACAACTACCTCGAGGTCCGCGGCAACGTGAGCATGACCGAGGAGGGCGGTCGGGAGCTGATCGACGAGCTGCACGAGAAGTACCACGGCTCGCGGCCCTACCCCTACGACGGGCCGGGCGACGTGCGGGTGGTGATCCGGCTCTCGCCGGAGCACGTCGTCTTCCACGGCCCCGCCTGAGGGACCGGGGCAGCACCGCTGGCCCTCACCTACCCTGGCGGGGTGGGCCTGGCGCTGTACGACACCGCTCGGCGGCGGCAACGTCCGTTCACGCCGCTGCACCCGGGCTCGGTCGGCGTCTACCTGTGCGGACCCACGGTGCAGGCCGGACCGCACGTCGGACACGCCCGCTCGGCGATCGCCTTCGACATCCTGCGTCGCTGGCTGCTCGCCGGCGGCTCTGCCGTGACCTTCGTCCGCAACGTCACCGACATCGACGACAAGATCATTGCCGGCGCCGCCGCACAGGGGTTGCCGTGGTTCGCGCTCGCTGAGGCGAACGCCCGCGCCTTCTCCTCGGCGTACGACGCGCTGCAGGTGCTGCCGCCGACGGTGGAGCCGAGGGCGACCGGCCACGTGCCCGAGATGGTGGCGCTGATCGCGGCGCTGATCGCTTCGGGCCACGCGTACGCCGCGGGCGGCGACGTCTACTTCGACGTCTGTTCGCTGCCGGCGTACGGCGCCTTGTCGGGCCAGTCGCCCGAGGCGATGCTGGCCACCGAGCCGGTGGAGGGTTCGGCCAAGCGCAGTCCACTCGACTTCGCGCTGTGGAAGGGCGCCAGGCCGGGAGAGCCGTCGTGGGAGACGCCGTGGGGGCGGGGCCGGCCCGGGTGGCATCTCGAGTGCTCGGCCATGGCCACCCGCTACCTCGGCTCCGAGTTCGACATCCACGCCGGTGGCCTCGACCTGCTCTTCCCGCACCACGAGAACGAGCTGGCGCAGTCGGCCGGCGCCGGGGACGGCTTCGCGCGCTACTGGCTGCACAACGGCATGGTCAACACCTCCGGCGAGAAGATGAGCAAGTCGGTCGGCAACTCCCTGGCGGTGGCCGACGTACTGCAGTCCGCCCGTCCGCAGGCGTTGCGCTACTACCTCGGCGCCCCCCACTACCGGTCGTCGCTGGACTACTCGCTCTCGGGGCTGGCCGAGGCCGAGGCGGCGTACGCGCGGATCGAGACCTTCGTGCGCAACGCGCTCGAGGCGCTGGGGGGTGTCGGCGAGGCCGAGGCGCTGGTCTTGGGCGTCGAGGCGCCAGCGGCCAAGGCGGCCGAAGAGTCCTTCGCCGCCGCGCTGGATGACGACCTAGGGGTGCCCCGCGCCCTGAGTGCGGTGCACGGGGCGGTGCGAGCCGGAAACGCGGCGCTGAGCCAGCACAACCGGCCGGTGCTGGCCGGTTGGCTGGCCGTCGTACGCCGGATGCTCGAGATCCTGGCGCTCGACCCGGTGTCGCAGTGGCCGTCGGCGGGCGGATCCGACGGTCGCCTGCGAGCCACCGTGGACGGGCTGGTCCAGGTGGCGCTGGCGGCGCGCGCCGACGCGCGCGGGCGTCGCGACTTCCAGGCGGCCGACGGCATCCGGGACGCGCTGGTGGCGGCGGGGGTGGTGGTCGAGGACACCGTGGACGGCGTCCGCTGGCACCTCGGCTGACCGTGTCAGCGGGCGCTGCCACGGCGTAAGGACCCTTGGGCATCGTGACGGAGAGAAGGACGCGAGATGGCGGCGGAGCAGCGAGGGGGACGTGGCACATCTCGCGGTGGGCAAGGGGGGCGGGCCGGCAAGACGGGATCCGCGCGAAAGGGCGCGACGACCGGCAGCGGCGGGCAGGGGCGGCGGCGGCTCGAGGGCCGCGGCTCGACACCGCCGGCCGAGCAGCGGCCA
>JBPCOX010000073.1:0-5820 GCA_050999825.1 Mycobacteriales bacterium | reverse complement strand
CCATTGACCCCGCTTCACGCGGCATCGCCCGGTGGGACAGTTGGCAGTGATGACCAAGCAGGACGAGCTGGTGCTCGAGGACAACCACCGGGCCGTCACCACCGCCCGGCGGTTCGTCGCCGAGCGGCTGGCGCAGTGGGGTCGGCAGGACGCCGTCGACGACGCTGAGCTGTGCACCAGCGAGCTGGTCACCAACGCGATCCTGCACGCACACACCGAGGCGCGGCTGCGGGTGCGGGCCGACGACGACGCCGTGAGGGTCGAGGTCCACGACGGCAGCCGCCAGCTCCCGGCTCGGGGTCGTGCCGGGGACGACGGCATGACCGGACGCGGCCTGCTGCTGGTCGAGTCGGTGGCGAGCGCCTGGGGCGTGGAGCCCCACGGTGACGGCAAGTCGGTGTGGTTCGAGCTGTCCGCCGACCCTGGGGATGGCGCAGCTGACGTCACCGCCCGGGAACTGCCGCGCGCCTGGGGCGTCGACGAGCCCGCGTGGCTGGAGTCGGCAGCACCTGGACCGGCCCGGTTCCGGGTCTCGCTCGGCGACGTGCCGACCGCGCTGCTGCTCGACGCCACCGCACATGTCGACAACCTGGTTCGCGAGTTCGCCCTGGCCACCGCTGGAGCAGCGGCCGGCACCTCCTCGCAGCCGCCGGAGGCGCTGGCCGAGCTGATCGACAGCGTCGTTGCCCGCTACCAGGCCCACCTGGCGATCCGGGCGCAGGCTCAGATCGCGGTCGACCAGGCGGCCACCCGCGTGCGGCTGGAGCTCGACCTGCCGGCCGCGGCGGCGACCGAGGGCGAGGCCTACCTCCGGGCGCTCGACGAGGCCGACCAGTACTGCCGCGCCGCCCGGCTGCTCACGCTGGAGTCGCCACCACAGTTCCGGGTGTTCCGGGAGTGGTACGTCGAGCAGATCGGGCGCCAGCTGCGCGCGGTCTCCGCGGGCGGCACCGAGGTGGCGCAGACCTTCGAGGCCCGCCTGCTGGACGAGCTGGCGGCGACCGCCGCGGCCCGGCGGACGGCGGAGCGCAACTCCCGGCTGCAGGGGCTGACCGCCGCGCTGGCCAACGCCCTCACCCCCGAGCGGGTGGCGCGGGCGGTTCTGGAGGACGGCGTCCGTGCGCTCGAAGCCAACGCCGCCTGCTTCCTGGTCCCCGGCCCGGGCCGGGGGCTCTGCGTCCTGGGCTCGGTGGGCTACGACGACGACCTCCTCGCCCGGTTGACCTCGGGTGACGTCTCGTCGCTGCCGAGCGGCGTCGCGCTCGAGACCGGGACGCCGGTTTGGATCGAGACCCGCGAGGAGCGAGACGCCCGCTTCCCGCAGCTTGCCGGCCTGGACGGTCCGACGATGTCGCTCTGCGCCGTACCGCTCACCGTGGCCGGTCCGGTGCTGGGCGTGCTGCGGTTCTCCTTCTCCGCGGGCCGGCTGTTCGGCGCGGATGAGCGCGGTCTCGTGCAGGCGCTGGCGGCGCAGGCGGCGCAGGCGCTGGACCGGGCCCGCCTCTACGCCGAGGAGCGCGCGGCCCGCCAGGCCGCGGAGGCGGCGGCTGCCCGACTCGCCCGGCTGCACAGCGTCGGCGAACGGTGGTCGACGGCCGCCCGTGACACGCTGGCCGAACGCGACGTCGCGGTCGAGCGCCGCGAGGTCGCCGCCCGGGCCGCGCCACCGGTCGAGTGGGCGAGCCTGGCCTATCAGGCAGTTCTCGACGAGCTCAGCGACGGGGTGGTCGTCGCCGACGCCGGCGGCACGATCCGCTACGTCAACCGGGCCACCGAACGCCTCTTGGCTGCCGCGCCGGGCGAGCTAACGGCGTTGCCGCTGACCGAACTCGTCCCACCGCGGCTGCGCGCCGCGCACCTTGCCGGGCTCTCCCGCTACCTCGCCACCCGCGAGCCGCGCCTCATCGGTACCGCGATACGGGTGCCGGCGTTGCGCCGCGACGGCATCGAGGTCGAGGTGGAGCTCACCCTCGGCGCCACACCGGTGACGCCGGGGCCGACCGGTGTCGACGGCGATCTGCTGCTGGTCGCTTCGCTGCGGGAGATGGGCGACCGGGTGGCGCTGGACCGTCCGGACGCCGCCCCGACGGGCTGACCCGCGCTCAGCCGCCCTCGGCCAGGCTGGCGACCGAGATGCCGGCGCCGGCAGGAGGCAGCGTGGGCGGCCCGACGGCGGTGATGAAGACCGAGGTACCGGTCGGCACCATCGGGTAGAGAGCCTCGACGTCGGCACTGCGCATCCGGATGCAGCCGTGGCTTGCCGAGTATCCGACCGAGGCGGTTGACGGGGTGCCGTGGATACGGATGTTGGGCGCGTCCAGGTTCATGGCGCGGGTGCCCAGCGGGTTCTTGGGGCCCGGCGGGATCGTGGGGGGCTCGAGCTTGCCCCAGCCCTCGTCCGGGTGCGGGTTGACCCAGGTCGGCAGGTAGCGCTTGCGCTCGACCCGGAAGTGACCCGAGGGCGTGGGAAAGTCGGGCGATCCTGTCGCCACCGGGAAGATCCGTACCACCCGCCGGCCCTGGTAGAGGAAGAGCCGGTTCTCGCCGGTGTGGATTAGTAGGACCGTGTCGATGGTCGCGTTGCCCGCCGTGGGCGCCACCAGGACCGGCGCCACCGCACGGGAAGCTCCGTCTCGCAGCGAGGCCCTGAGTGCTGCGGTGGCCGCCACCGGGTCCAGCCGCCGACCCGTGACGGCAGGGCGAAAGCTCAGCCAGGCGCCGGACAGCAGGACCTGCGCGCTCACCGGCTCGACCCGGGCCTCGCGGACGGCGCGGGCCACGACGGCCCGTAGCAGCTCGGCCCGCGGAGCGCTCACCCGGACCGGCACGGACACCGACGTCGTGCGCCGGAGCACCCGGTCCCACAGCCGGCTTTGCCCGGCGCCGCGTCGGCTCTGCCGCAAGGCCGCGTCGACGGCCGCCTCCGCATCGTCGGTGACGCCGAGCGCGCGCAGGCTGGTCGAATAGCTCCGCGTCCCGACCCGCAGGACCGCAGGGCGGTCGAAGTCGCGCTCCACCACCCGTCGTACGGCGGCCAGCGCCGCTGACCGGTCCAGGCCGGAGACGTCCACCCCGCCGACCGTGGTCCCTCGCGGCAGCACGCCAGCGGCGACGTCCGAGCGCAGCCCGGCGGAGCCGATCCCGGTCGGAGCGACCACGACGGCGAGCAGTACGGCGGCTGCGACGGCGAGCACTGGTCGGGTGCGGCGGCTCACGGTCGACTCCTCTGCGGCGGCGTCGGGCGCCGTTACATCGGCGTAGGCGACGGTCTTCTGCAGTGGAGACGCCTATCGGCCGCGCGAGGTTGTCTTCCGCTGTTCGGTCGCGGCCGCCTCGTCGTGCGCCGGCGGTTCATAGCGGTGCACCCGTCCGCGCGCCTTGCCGGTGCGGGACAGGTTGCGGGCGGTGTTGACCAGCGGCACGTGGCTGAAGGCCTGCGGCACGTTGCCGAGCAGCCGGCGGTCGACGGGGTCGTACTCCTCTGCGAGCAGGCCGACGTCGTTGCGCAACGCGAGGAGCCGTTCGAACAGCTCGCGCGCGTCGTCGGTGCGCCCGATCATGTGCAGGTCGTCGGCGAGCCAGAACGTGCAGGCGAGGAACGCGCCCTCGCGGCCGGGCAGCCCGTCGACGTTGCCGCTGGTGTCGTAGCGCAGGACGAAACCGTCGGCACACAGCTCGCGCTGGATCGCCTCGACGGTGCCGACCACGCGCTTGTCCGTCGCCGGCAGGAAGCCCATCTGGGGGATGAGCAGCAGGGAGGCGTCCAGTCCCCGGGACCCGTAGTACTGCGTGAAGGTGTTGCGCTCGGCGTCGTACCCCTTCTCGCAGACCGCCTCGTGAATCGAGCGCCGCAGCGCCCGCCACCGGTCGACCGGCCCCTCGAGCGCGGTTCGCTCGACCGTCTTCACCGCCCGGTCCGCCGCCACCCACGCCATCACCTTCGAGTGCACGAAGTGCTGGCGGCCGCCGCGCACCTCCCAGATGCCGTCGTCGGGCTCGTCCCAGTGGCTCTCCAGGTAGTGCATGAGCGAGCGCTGCATCCGCCACGAGTCGTCGTCGGGCTCCAGTCCTGACTGGCGGGACTGGAACAGGCTGTCCATGACCTCGCCCCACACGTCGAGCTGGAACTGGTCGACGGCGGCGTTGCCGACCCGGACCGGTTTGGAGCCCTCGTAGCCGGCGAGCCAGGGCACCTCGAACTCGGGCAGCCGCCGCTCTCCCGCGACGCCGTACATGATCTGCAGGTCGTCCGGGTTGCCGGCGATGGCCCGCAGCAGCCACTCGCGCCAGGCCCGCGCCTCGTCCGGAAAGCCGGAGTAGAGCAGGGCCTGCAGGGTGAACGTGGCGTCGCGCAGCCAGCAGAAGCGGTAGTCCCAGTTGCGCACGCCGCCGATCGACTCCGGCAGGGAGGTGGTCGCGGCGGCCACGATGCCACCGGTCGGCTCGTAGGTGAGGGCCTTGAGCGTGATGAGCGAGCGGACGACCGCATCCCGCCACTCGCCGTCGTAGCAGCACGGCACCATCCAGTCCGACCAGAAGTCCAGCGTCTCGAGGAGGGCGTGCTCCGCGTGCACCGGGGTGGGCGGCGGAAGGTGGGAGGCCTTCCAGGTGAGGACGAACGGCACCCGGTCGCCCTTGCGGACGGTGAAGTCGGCGTACGTCGTCATGTCGCGCCCGTAGGTCTCCACCGGCGTCCGCAGCCAGATGGCGTCGGGCCCCGCCACAGCGGCCAGGTCGCCGTCCAGCCGGCGCACCCACGGCACCACCGAGCCGTAGTCGAAGCGCAGCCGCAGCTCGCTGGTCATCGGGACGGCGCCGTCGAGGCCCTCCACGATCCGTACGACGTCCGGCGCCTCGCCGCGTGGCGGCATGAAGTCGATGACACGCACCGCGCCGTCGGCCGTCTCCCACTCCGACTCCAGCACCAAGGACTCCCCCCGGTAGCGCCGCCGGGTCGCCGCTCCCTTTCCTACCGGTGCCAGCCGCCAGTGCCCGTTGTCCTCACTGCCCAGCATCGCGGCAAAGCAGGCGCCGGAGTCGAAGCGCGGAAAGCACAGCCAGTCGATCGACCCGGTCCTTCCGACCAGGGCCGCCGTCTGCATGTCGCCGATGACCGCGTAGTTCTCGATGCGTTCCGCCACCGTTGGCCCGCTCCTTCCTCCCCGAGACCGCCGTCCGCCGCCGCGGCGGCACTCACCGTAGGCTGCCCAGGTGCAGCGCGTACGCCGGGCTGCCGGCATGGTGGTCGCCGCGGCGGTTCTGCCGCTGCTGCTCGCGGGCTGCGGGCGCTACGGCGACAAGCTGCGGCAGCGCGAGCTGGTCGTGCACTTCGAGCCGGGCGCCACCCAGGAGCAGCACGTTGCGGCGCGCGACGCGTGCAGCAGCATCCCGCACACCAGCCCCGAGCCGTTCGGGTCGGCCACCTCGAAGGCGAGCGGGCTCAACAACGTCCGCTTCCGCATCGACGACGCCAGCTACCGGGACCTGGCCCGACTCACCGGCTGCCTCAACCAGCAGCCCGGCGTACGGGGCATCGACATCCCGGAGATGAGGTAGCCCGCGGAGTGCCGTCTCGACATGGCCCGGTCACCAGCTATCCCGCGCCTGACCCGACCTGGAGCCGGTGCCCGCCGGCGTACACGTTCATCGAGGCGCCGCGCAGGAAGCCGACCAGGGTCATTCCGGCCTCCTCTGCGAGCTCGGCCGCCAGGCTCGATGGCGCGGACACCGACGCGAGCGCCGGTACGCCGGCCATCAGCGCCTTCTGCGTCAGCTCGAACGACGCCCGACCGCTGACCAGCAGCACGGTGCCGGGCAGGG
>JBPCOX010000031.1:0-8086 GCA_050999825.1 Mycobacteriales bacterium | reverse complement strand
CGGGACCGAGGCGGCCGGGCTGCCGGCCAAGTGCGGGGGACAGGTCATCGGCCGGCGGCTGGACCGGATCTCCCGGCTGGCCGAGGAGCTCACGGCCCAGCGCGCGGAGGAGCGGATCGGGGAGGTCATAGAGGTGCTGGTGGAGTCCCTCGACGGACCGGAAGCCGAGGGACGCGCGGCCCACCAGGCGCCGGAGGTCGACGGCACGATGACCCTGGTCCCCGCCGCAGGCGTCGAGCCGCGGATCGGCGACCTGGTGCGGGCGGTGGTCACCGCCAGCTCCGGCGTCGACCTGGTCGCGGAGCCGGTCGAGGTGCTCGCTCCCGTGGCCGGGGTGCCGGTAGCCCCGCGGTGAGCAGCGGCGGAGCGGCGAACCCGCCGGCGGCGGTCGGCGTACGCAACGTCGCCAACGCGCTGACTGCCCTGCGGCTGCTGCTGGTTCCCGTCTTCGCGGCCCTGCTGTTGCGGCCAGCCGCCTCGACGGGGTCCCGGGTGGCGGCGCTGAGCGTGTTCGCGGTGGCCTCGGCCACCGACCGGATCGACGGTGACATCGCCCGCCGCCGTGGCCTCGTGACCGAGTTCGGCACGATCGCCGACCCGATCGCAGACAAGGCACTCACCGGCGCCGCCTTTGTCGGGCTCTCCGCGCTCGGCGAGCTGCCGTGGTGGGTGACGGTGGTGGTGGTGACCCGCGAGATCGGGGTCACGGCGCTGCGGTTCGTGGTCCTGCGCCACGGCGTGATCCCGGCGAGCCGCGGCGGCAAGGTGAAGACGCTCCTGCAGACGCTGGCCGTGGGCCTGTACGTGTTGCCGGTGACCGGCTGGCCGGCCACCGTACGTGGCGTCGCCATGGCGGCGGCCGTCGCGGTCACCGTTGGCACCGGTGTCGACTACGTCGCCCGGGCGCTCACCTTGCGGCGTACCAGCGCCCGGACGGAGCACAAGCGGCGGCGCGCCGCGGAGCGGATGGCGGTTAGCCGCACCGTCGACAGCGGGTGAGGGTCGAGCTCCTGGCCGTGGGCACGGAGCTGCTGCTCGGCGACGTCGTGAACACCAACGCGGCGTGGCTCGGGCGGCGGTTGGCAGCTGCCGGCCTCGACGTCACGACCGCTGCCGTGGTGGGCGACAACATCGGGCGGATCACGGCAGCGGTGTCGGGCGGCCTGGAGCGTGCCGACGCGCTGGTGGTGACCGGCGGTCTCGGGCCGACCCAGGACGATCTGACCCGCGAGGCGCTGGCGTCGGTCGCGGGGGTGGCGCTCGTGAGGGACCCGGGGCTGGAGCGGGCGCTGCGCGAGCGGTACGCCGGCTTCGGGCACGGCGTGCCCGAGCGCAACTACCGCCAGGCCGACCGACCGAGCAACGCGGACGTGCTCGCGAACCCCCGCGGCTCGGCGCCGGGGCTGTGCCTGGAGCTGCCTGCGGGTGTGGTGTACGCGCTGCCCGGCGTACCGCACGAGATGGAGGCGATGTTCACCGCGTCGGTGCTGCCGGACCTGCTCCGGCGGGCCGGTAAGCCGGCGGTGATCGTCTCGCGGGTGCTGCGGGTCGCCGGGATGTGGGAGTCCGCGGTCGCCGACGCGCTGGCCGAGCTGGAGGCCGAGCTGGCAGCGGTCGGCAACCCCACGATCGCCTTCCTGGCGGAGCGCGGCGAGGTGCGGGTGCGCGTCACCGCCAAGGCCGCGGACGACGCTGCCGCCGCCCGCCTGATCGAGCCGGTCGAGCGCCTCGCTCGAGCCGCGCTGGGTGCCAACGTCTACGGCGCGGACGAGGAGACGCTCGCGTCCGCGACGTCCCGGTTGCTGCTCGAGGCCGGCGCCACGGTGGCCGTCGCCGAGTCGCTCACCGGTGGCCTGCTCGGCGCCCGGCTCAGCGAAGATGCCGGCTCGTCGGCCACCTTCCGCGGCGGTGTGGTGGCCTACGCCACGGGGCTCAAGGCGGACCTGCTCGGCGTTGGGGCGGCCACCCTCGACCGGTCGGGCGCGGTGTCGGCAGAGACCGCGGTGGCGATGGCGGAGGGCGTCCGGCACCGGCTCGGTGCGACGTACGGGCTGTCGTTGACCGGCGTGGCCGGCCCCGAGGAGCAGGAGGGGGCACCGGTCGGCACGGTGTACGCCGGCCTCGCCGGTCCCGGGGGCAGCGCCGCGGTGCTGCACCGGCTGACCGGTGACCGGGCCCGGGTCCGGGTGTTGGCCACGCTGGCGGCGCTGGACCTGCTGCGGCGGCATCTGCTCGGGGAACCGACCGGATGAGCCCCGGATTGGCCCAGGCGGAGGACCGCGTCAACTCCGCTCTGCTCCGCTGCCGACGGTACGGTGGGAACGTCGAGTGCACCGTCGTCAGGAGGGACATCCATGGTGCTGCTGCGCAGCCTGCTGGGTGACTCGCTGCGGCGCGCCCGGCAAGGCCAGCAGCGGACCCTGCGCGAGGTCAGCGCGACGGCCCGGGTGTCGCTGGGCTACCTCTCCGAGGTGGAGCGGGGTCAAAAGGAGGCGTCCTCCGAGCTGCTGGCGGCGATCGCGGCCGCGCTCGGCGTATCGCTGTCCGAGGTGCTGCGCGAGGTGAGCGACGGGTTGGCCCTGGTCGAGCCGCCGCAGGCGCAGGTGATGGGGCTGCCGACCGGCGACGCTCCCGAGGTGGTCGCCGCCTAGGCGCAGCGCTCGGGCTGGCACGACGGGCACCACCACGTCTCCCGCTCGTAGGGGTCGCCGCCCGCGGGGCGGCGCAAGGCGATGGCGGTGCCGCACCGCCGGCAGGGCTGACCGGCGCGACCGTAGACCCAGTGCGTCTGCCCGCGGCGGGTGTCGCCCGTGGTGACCTGGCCGGGGTGCGTCAGCGCGTAGGTCATCATTCGCCGCGCCAGCCGCACCAGACCCGTCGCGTCGACCTCGTCGATGGCGGTCCACGGGTGGACGCCGCGCAGGAAGAGGGTCTCGCCGGCCCACATGTTGCCGATACCGGCGAGGTTGCGCTGGTCGAGCAGAGCGGCCACGGCAGGTCGGCCGGCTCCCGCTGTCAGCCGTCGGACGGCTTCGGTCTCGTCGAAGTCGGGAGCCAGGATGTCGGGACCGAGGTGTCCGATCAGAGCGCTTTCCTCCGAGGTGGGGACCAGGTCCACGACCGGCAGCCGCAGCCCGACGGCCGTCGTACCGCTGCCGGCGAGGAGCACCACCCGCACGTCGGAGTCCAGGCGGGCGACGGGCCGCCGGCCCGGGGCCAGCAGGTGCCAGGAGCCGTCCATCCGCAGGTGCGTGTGCAGCGTGAGCCCGCTGTCGAAGCGGCAGAGCAGGTGCTTGCCGTAGGAGGAGAAGGCGAGCACCCGGGCGCCCGCGACATCGGCCGTGGCGTGCTGCGGCACCCGGAAGTCACTGCGGAGGACCACCTGGTCGGCCAGCGCCCGGTGCAGACGGGAGGCGGCCAGCCGCACCGTGTCACCCTCGGGCATCGTCGGCTCCGTCGCGCGGGCGCTCCAGTGCGGCCCACCGCGGTCGGTCCACGGTTCAGACCCGCAGCCGCAGTCCGCGCGGCGTGGGCCGGAAGCCGGCGGCCTCGAGCACCCTGCCCAGCTCCGAGGTGAGGACGGCCTCGCCGTCCGCCCGCTCCACCGCGAGCCGGCCGAGACTGCCCTCCCGGATGGCGAGCGCCAGCGAGTCGACCGCAGGGGTCAGCAGGGCGGGATCGTCGGTCCAGGAGAGCAGGGACCGGCCGCCGCGCTCGACGTAGAGCACGAGCTGTCCGTCCACGACGATGACGAGCGCACCCGCCTTGCGGCCGGGCCGGTGCTGCCCCTTGGCCGGGTCGGCTGCGGCGGCCGGCCGCTCGGGCCAGGCCAGGGCGCCGCCGTAGGGGTTGGCCGGATCTGTCGCGGCCAGCACGAGGGCGCCGGCGTCGTCGCGGCGGCGGCGCTGTCGGTCCCGCTCCGCCCAGTCGGCCGGCATCGGCGAGTCCCACGCCGGCAGCTCGGCATTGCGCGGGCGTGGCGCCGCCGCCGCCCGCAGCCGGTCGACCGCTCCGGGTACGGCGAACTGCGCCGCGCCGAGTCCCTCGACGAAGTAGCCCCGGCGGGCCCGTCCCGACTCCTCGTAGGCCTTGAGCACCGGGTAGACCGCTGCGAACCCGCCGGCGACTCGCTCGGCCATGACAGCGCCGCGGGTCAGCACCCCGTGCCGCTCCAGCAGCACTTCGGCCAGCGCCTGCGCTCGTCTGGTCTCCCCCGGCTCCCGGTCCGGGAGCAGCGACCAGCGTCCCGCCGTGGTGGGGGGTCCCGATCGGGTCGGCATCGCCGGGCGACCTCTCGGGTAGCGGCTGCGCGGCGGGCTTCGGCGGGCGGCGTGCGCCGTACGCCCGGTGCCGATGAGCGACCGCAGCGGGCCCAGCGTGTCGTTGGTGACCCGGCCCGACCACACCAGGTCCCACACGGCGGCGGTCAGTACGAGGTCGTCGGGTGAGCCGGTACGGTCCGCGAGCTGGCGGAAGAACATCGCCGCACCGCCGTCGAGTGCGTCGAGCACCGCCTGGTGCAACGGGGTCAGAGCTGCCTCGGGATCGATCCGGGGCAGGAGCAGCGGCGCCGTCCCGGTGAGGTAGAGCGACACCCAGCCGTCCGACCCGGCCAGCGCACCGGCTCCCGCCCAGAGCACATCGCCGGCTGCGCACAGCTCGTCCAGCATCGCCGGGATGTAGTTGCCGACCCGGGCCGGCAGGACCAGCGCTTCGAGCGCACTGGCGGGAACCATCGCCCCTTGCAGCTGTTCGATCGTGCTGAGGAGGGGGTCGTAGCCAGACCTGCCGCCGGTTGCCACCTCCTGCCAGGCCGGCAGGAACCGGGCGAGTGCCGTCGCCGGGACCGGCTCGACCTCCTTGCGCAGCTTGGCGAGGGACCTCCGGCGCAGCGTGCGCAGCACCTCGGCATCGCACCACTCCAGCCCGGTGCTCCCCGGCCGGAACTCCCCGTGCACCACCCGGCCGGCCGTGGCCAGCCGGGCGAGCGTCGCCTCCACCACCGCGACCCCGAGGCCCAGCCGAGCGGCCACCTGGGCCGGCAGGAACGGCCCGGAGGTGCGGGCGAACCGACCGACGAGGTCGCCGAGCGGGTCGCGGCCCGGCTCGAGAAATGCCGCCGGCACCCCTACCGGCAGCGGTACGCCGAGAGCGTCGCGCATCCGACCGGCGTCCTCGGCGGCGACCCAGCGCTCCTCGCCGGCGATCCGGACCCGCAGCGCCCGGTGCGACTCCTCGAGGCCGGCCAGCCATTGCGGCGTGGCCCCACGCTGGAGGGCTTCGGCCGTGGACAGGTCGCCGACCATCCGCAGCAGGTCCGCGGTGGAGTCGAGGTCGTAGGCCCGCCTACCGTCGGAGAGCCGCTGCACCTCTCGCTCCACCTCGGCCAGCGCGTCCGGATCGATCAGCTCGCGCAGCTCCGCCTGGCCGAGGAGCTCCGCCAGCAGGGTGGAGTCGAGGGAGAGCGCCTGCGCCCGCCGCTCGGCCAGTGGTGAGTCGCCCTCGTACATGAACACGCCGATGTAGCCGAACAGCAGCGAGCGCGCGAACGGCGAGGGCACCGACGTCTCCACCTCGACCAGGCGCACCCGCCGCGACTCGATGTCGCGCATGAGCTCGACCAGCCCCGGGACGTCGAAGACGTCCTGCAGGCACTCGCGCATCGTCTCCAGCACGATCGGAAAGCTGCCGTACTCGCTCGCCACCTGGAGCAGCTGGGCGCTGCGCTGGCGTTGCTGCCACAACGGCGTACGGCGGGCCGGGTTGCGACGCGGCAGCAGCAGAGCCCGGGCTGCGCACTCGCGGAAGCGGGAGGCGAACAGGGCCGAGCCGCCCACCTCCGCCTGCACCACGGCCTCGACCTCCTCGGCGGCGAAGACCGCGAGCTCGGCCGGTGGCGCCTCCTCGGTCTCCGGCAGCCGCAGCACGATCCCGTCGTCGGAGTGCATCGCCGCCACGTCTACGCCGTAACGTTCACGCAGTCGGGCGGTGAGCGCGAGCGCCCACGGGGCGTGCACCTGGGCGCCGAACGGTGAGTGCACCGCCAGCCGCCAGTCGCCGAGCTCGTCGCGGAAGCGCTCGACCAGCAGCGTCCGGTCGTCCGGCAGGTGGCCCGTGGCCTCCCGCTGCTCGGTGAGGTAGGACAGCAGGTTCTCGGCGGCCCACCCGTCCAGGCCGGCCGCCATCACGCGCGCCCGAGCCGCCGCCGGTTGCAGCCGGCCGACCTCGCGCACAAAGGCACCGAGCGCGCGGCCCAGCTCGGCCGGCCGGCCGGGCGCG
Organism: Mycobacteriales bacterium; assembly: GCA_050999825.1. GTDB lineage: Bacteria > Actinomycetota > Actinomycetes > JALYNC01 > JALYNC01 > JBPCOB01. Next base: position 1,807 of record JBPCOX010000031.1, on the reverse strand, counting down.
TCACCCTTCCAGAAGGGCAGCTTGCCCGGCTGGCCCGGCGCCGGGGACACCAGGACCCGGTCGTGGGTGATGTCCTCGATCCGCCAGCTGCTGCTGCCGAGGGTGAAGACGTCCCCGACCCGCGACTCGTAGACCATCTCCTCGTCGAGCTCGCCGACCCGGCTCGCCTTCTCGCCGACCAGGAAGACGCCGAAAAGGCCGCGGTCGGGGATGGTGCCACCGCTGGTCACGGCCAGCCGTTGAGCGCCAGGCCGCGCGGTCAGCGTGCCGGCGATGCGGTCCCAGACGATCCTCGGTCGCAGCTCGGCGAAGTCGTCGCTCGGGTAGCGGCCGGCGAGCATGTCCAGGGTCGCCTCGAAAGCGCTTTGCGGAAGCGCCGCGAAGGGCGCTGCCCGGCGGACGAGGGCGGCCAGCTCATCGATCGGCCACGGCTCCATCGCCACCATGGCGACGACCTGTTGAGCCAACACGTCTAGCGGGTTGCGGGGGTAGCGCATCGCCTCGATCGCGCCGGCCTCCATCCGCTCGGCCACCACGGCGCACTGCACGAGATCGCCGCGGTACTTCGGCAGGATTACGCCGCGACTCACGGCCCCCACCTGGTGCCCGGCCCGGCCCACCCGCTGGAGCCCGCTGGCCACCGACGGCGGTGACTCCACCTGTACGACGAGATCCACGGCACCCATGTCGATGCCGAGCTCGAGGCTGCTGGTGGCCACCACCGCGGGCAGCCGGCCGGACTTGAGCTCCTCCTCGATCTGGGCCCGCGCCTCCTTCGACACTGAGCCGTGGTGGGCGCGGGCGATCTCTGTCGGGGCGCCTCGGGCGGCTCCTGCCTGGCCCATCAGCTCGGCCGGCGAGCCGGCGGGCGCCAGCTCGTCACCTGAGCGTCGATGGTGGGCGATCTCGTTCAGCCGCCCGCACAGCCGCTCCGCCAGCCGCCGGGAGTTGGCGAAGACGATGGTGGAGCGGTGGGACTCGATCAGGTCGACGATGCGCTCCTCGACGGCGGGCCAGATCGAGCTCCGCGGCTCAGTCCCCGCGGCTGACCCGGCGCCGCCCATCTCGCCGGTGAGCCGACCGAGCGCGCTCATGTCCTCGACCGGCACGACGACCTGCAGCTCGATCGTCTTGGCCGTCGGCGGTGCAACGACGATGACGTCGCGACTGCCTCCCAGGTAGCGCGCCACCTCCTCGATCGGACGGACGGTGGCCGAGAGCCCCACCCGCTGCGCCGGCTGCTCCAACAGCGCGTCGAGCCGCTCCAGCGACAGGGCCAGGTGGGCGCCGCGCTTGGTGCCGACGACCGCGTGCACCTCGTCAACGATGACCGTCTCGACGCCTCGCAGGGACTCTCGCGCTTGGGAGGTGAGGAGCAGGAAGAGCGACTCGGGGGTGGTGATGAGGATGTCGGTCGGGGCGCTCGCGAAACGGCGGCGCTGGTCCGCAGGGGTGTCGCCGGACCGTACGCCGACGGTGACCGCCGGCACCGGCAGGCCGAGGCGGACGGCCGCGTGCCCGATACCGGCCAATGGCGCACGCAGGTTGCGCTCGATGTCGACGGCCAGGGCCTTGAGCGGCGAGACGTAGAGGACCCGGCAGCGCCGGCGGGGTTGGGCCGGGGGAGCGCTCGACGCCAGCCGGTCGAGCGCGTGCAAGAAGGCCGCGAGCGTCTTGCCGGAGCCGGTCGGCGCCACGACGAGCGCGTTGCCGCCGCCGGTGATGGCCTCCCAGGCACCGACCTGCGCAGTCGTCGGTGCCGCGAAGGACGCCTCGAACCACGCCCGGGTGGCGGGGGAGAAGCGCT
>JBPCOX010000025.1:0-4464 GCA_050999825.1 Mycobacteriales bacterium | reverse complement strand
CCATCACCTGGCCGTTGCGCTCGATCACCGCGGCCTGCGCCTCAACGTTGGCCGAGCCGTAGGAGCTGAGGATCAGCTTGATGCCCTGGTCGTTGAACTGGTCGGCGAGCTGGGCGGCCACGTCGGGGGTCGAGGTGTCGTCCTGGTACTTGATCGCGAGCTTGAGCTTCTTGCCGCCGACGTCGACCCCGCCGGCGTCGTTGACCTTCTGCTGGCAGAGCTGGTAGCCCTCCTTGGTGAGCTGACCCTCGCGGGCCAGGGCCCCGGTCAGCGACAGGGACGCGCCCAGGGTCAGCGTGTCGGCATCGGTGCCACCGCCGGAGCTTCCCTTGGAGCCGCAGGCCGCGGTGGTGGCTAGGGCACAGACGGCAACCGCCGTCAGAGCCACTCTCGATTTGGACGTCATGACGCTCACCTCTCGGAACAGGGCCGGAATTTCATACACTGTATACAGTGATCCAGGCCACATAGCAAGCCTCTGGATATTGGATCCGAATTGGTCTTGGTGATGTGCGCGGTCAGCGCAGGCTCTCCGCGGTGGGGCCGGTCATCGAGGCGACGAGCTCCGCGCGCCCGGCGAGGATGCTCGCCTCGATCGTGTCGTGTAGCCGGGCGGAGTCCCCGGCCCGCAGCGCGGCGACGGTGGCGGCGCGCCGCTGCTCGATGTTCGGCCGCGATCCCAGCACGTGGGCATGCATGCGGACGTACGGCTCGACCAGGTTGAGCACCTGGACCACCAGGCGTACGGAGTGCCGCTGCTCGGAGAGCTCATAGATCCGCCGGTGGAACCGGTAGTTCGCGCTAGACCACTCCTCGAACTGCGCCGGCGCCAATGCGGTCATCGTCTGCACCAGGGCGTCGATGTCGTCAATGTCGCGGCGCCGGACGTGCTCGATGATGCCGCCGGCCAGCGGCGGTTCCAGCCGCAGCCGCAACCCGTAGAGCTCCTCGACCTCCTCGGGCCGCAGCTCGGTGACCACGGCGCCGAGGCCGGGCTTCATGATTACGAGGCCTTCGCCGGCCAGGGTCCGCAGGGCCTCACGCAACGGGATCCGGCTGACGCCGTACTGGCGGGCCAGCTCGTCCTGGTTCAGCGCGTGTCCCGGCGGGATCGCCCGCTCGTGTACGGCGCGGCGCAAGGCACTCGCGATCTCGTCAGGACGCATTCGCTACCTCCGTGCGGTCAGAGCGTGCCGGAAGCCGCAAGATGGTCAAGGCCCCGATGGCCAGCAACACCATCACGGTCCCGACTTCTCCGAGCCAGCCGAAGGCACCGAAGAACACGCCCCCGAGGAAGCCCGCCAACGCCGAACCCACGTGATAGCCGAAAAGGTAAACGGCCGAGGCCTGCGCGCGTTGTTGCCGGGCCCAGACGCCGACGAAGCCGCTGGCGACCGCGTGCGCGCCGAAGAAGCCGAACACCATCGCCGCGGTGCCGACCAGCACGACCGGCAAGAAGTTCGACAGGGACATCAGCGCACCGACCGCCATGATCGCCAGGCCGAGCATCATCACCCCGCGCCGGCTTCGCCGATCGGTGAGCCGGCCCATCCAGTTCGCGCTCAACGTGCCGAACAGGTAGAGCAAGAACACGAACGGGATCACCGTGTCCGGCAGGCTGAACGGGGTGTCGCCGAGCCGGTACTGGAGGTAGTTGTAGTAGGAGACCAGGCTGCCCATCAGCACGAAACCGGTCACCGCGAGCTTGCGGATCACCGGGTCGCGCAGCGGAGCACGCATCGCGGCCAGCCGCTCGCTCAGCCGGCCGGGGGTGACCTCGAAGTTGCGGGAGGCGGGCAGCTGCAGAGCGACCCAGATCGTGCCGACCAGGCAGACGGCGGCGGCGCAGACCATCGCCACACGCCACGACGCGACGCCGGTGATCAGGCCACCGGCGAGGCGGCCGGTCATCCCGCCCAGGCCGGTGCCGCTGCTGTCGAGCCCCATCGCGGTGCCGAGGCCGGAGGGGTGAAACTCCTCGGCGACGTAGGCCATCGCCACGGCCGGGAAGCCGGCTAGGACCAGGCCGGTGAGCACCCGCAGACCGAGCAGCGAGGCGAAGTTGGGGCTGGCGGCGGCCGCCAGGGTGAGGCAGGACGCGGCGATCAGCGAGCCGATCAGCAGCGGCCGCCGGCCGCGCCCCTCGGACCAGGCGGCGGCTACGATCACCGCGAACGCCAGCGGCAGCGTCGTCAACGATAGGGTCAGGCTGGCCGAGGCGGGGGAGACCGAGAAGTCGCTGCTGATCGCGGGCAGCAGGCCCTGGACGATGTAGAGCATCGCGAAGGTCACGAAGCCGGCGACGAAGATGACCAGGCTCGCCTGTCGGTATTCCGGCGTGCCCTTCAGCAGCGTCCCGGACGTCAGGTCGGTCACAGCGGCACCACCTCCAGGACGTAGTGTATACATCGCATACGAGTGCAAGCGGCAGGATCGGGACTGAAGACGCGCGGGAGGACAGGTGGATTCGCTCACCGGAACCGCGTGCTCCGGCGGTCCTGCCGGGCCGTTGGACGGGCTGCTGGTCGCCGACTTCAGTAGGGTGCTGGCCGGGCCGTACGCCACGATGCTGCTCGGCGACCTGGGCGCGACTGTGATCAAGGTCGAGGCTCCGCGCGGCGACGACACCCGGCACTGGGGACCGCCGTGGACGGCCGACGGCGAGAGCACGTACAACTTGTCGGTGAACCGCAACAAGCGCAGCGTCGTGCTCGACCTGTCCGACCCCGACGACCATCGCCGGGCCCTGCGGCTGGTCCGCCGAGCCGACGTGGTGGTGCAGAACCTGCGCCTGGCCAGTCTGCAACGGCTTGGGCTCGACTACGACGCCGTACGCACGAACAACCCGGGGCTGATCTACTGCTCCATCACCGGATTCGGCCCCGCGGCCGGCGCAAACCTGCCGGGCTACGACCTCGTCGTCCAAGCCGTCTCCGGCCTGATGAGCCTGACCGGACCGGACCCGCAGACCCCGACCAAGACCGGGATCGCGACCGCCGACGTGCTCACCGGCCTTCATGCCGCCCTCGGCATCCTGGCCGCGCTGAACGCGCGCCGCGACATCGGGGAGGGCCAACTGGTCGAGGTGAACCTGATGTCGTCGATGCTCTCGGGCCTGGTGAACTTCGGCGGCGCCTACGCGCTGACCGGCGACGTCGCCCACGGTATGGGGATCCGGCACCCCGGCATCTGCCCCTACGAGCCGTTCGAGACCAAGGACCGGCTGCTGGTGATCGCCGCAGCTAACGACCGGCTGTTCGCCTCTCTGTGCGTGTGCCTGGGACTCGACGAGCTGGCCTCCGACCCCCGCTTCCTCACCAACGGGGACCGGGTCGCGCACCGCGACGAGCTCGGCCCCCTGCTCGGCGCGGTGCTCCGGATGCGTACGGCGGACGACTGGTTCACGTTGCTGACCGACGCCGGTGTCCCGTGCGGGCCGATCAACGACGTCGCGCAGGGCATGGAGCTGGCTGCCTTGTTGGGCCTTGACCCGATCATCGACGTCGACGGGTCCGCTCAGGTGGCGCACCCGGTGCGGCTCTCCGCGACCCCGGCCAGTTATCGGCACGCGCCGCCGGCGCTCGGATCGGACCAGGAGATCTTGACCTGGCTGGACCAGGAGACCTCGACATGACCGCGGTGTTCCAGCGGCCGCCGACCGCGCAGGAGGCAGTGCTGACCGAGGTCCGCAGCCTGATCGCCACCGGCCGGATGCGACCCAGGGAGCAGATCGTCCAGGAGGCCCTGGCACTCCAGCTCGGGGTGGGCCGGGAGCCGTTGCGCGAGGCTGAAGATCCTCGAGGGCGAGGGCCAGGCGACCTACGTGGCGCACCGCGGGTACTTCGTGGCCCTGCTGTCGCTGGCGGACCTGCTCGAGGTCTACCGGATGCGGGAGATCCTCGAGGCCGCAGCGGTCTCGATCGCGATCCCGCTGATGACCGCCGAGGACATCGACCGGTTCGAGGAGGCCGCGCTCGACGTCAACCAGGCCTCCGGCCGAGGACCTCACCGCGATGGCCAAGGTGAACCGGCGGTTCCATGCCACGCTGATCGAGGCGTGCGCGTTGCCGCGGATGGTGCGGATCATCCGCCAACTCTGGGACGCCACTGAGGTGGACCGGGCGTCTACTACACCGACGAACCGAACCGGGACCGGGTGCTCCACGAGCACCGCGACCTGGTCGAGGCTGCGTGTGCCCGGGACACGGAGGGGCTGCTGGCGGTTCTGGCGTCCCATCGCGCGAACGCGATCACTGCCCTACGACCGGTCCTTGGGCCGGGTCGACGCCGCGGGCTGACGCCGCCGCCGACATGCCGGCTCGGTCACAGCCCTCCGTCGCTGGGCGGCTGACCGCCGGGACGTCGACTCAGAGCCGGTCGGCCGCTTCGACGAGGCGGCGCAGCCGGGCGGCAAGCGGCGGGTCGAACGCACCGTCGGGCGCCTGCCAGGCCCAGTTGCCCGTG
>JBPCOX010000259.1:0-6203 GCA_050999825.1 Mycobacteriales bacterium | reverse complement strand
CGCGGCGAGGAAGCCGCCGGCCCCGGCGAGCAGTCCTTCGGCGGTACGCCGGGCGTCGTCGAGCGCGGTACGAGCGGTCTTCACCAGGTCGGTCGGGGTGGCGACCAGGTCGGCGACGGCGTCGGCGAGCAGCTCGACCGAGGACGGCTCGGGCGCCGGCGTCCACGCGATGGGCGCCGACTCGCGCGGTTCGGGAGTGGAGTCGAGGATCAGCTGGCCGATGTCGACGGCGCTGATGCCGTCAACCATCGCGTGATGGGTCTTGGTCACGATGGCGAACCGGCCGTCCGCGAGCCCCTCTACGACGTAGAGCTCCCACAGCGGGCGGCTGCGGTCGAGCGGGCGGGCCTGGATCCGGCCGACCAGCTCGCGCAGCTGCGCATCGGTGCCCGGACGCGGTAGCGCGCTGCGCCGGACGTGGTAGCCGGGGTCGAAGTCCGGGTCGTCGACCCAGACCGGGTTGGCCAGGTGGCCGGGGACGAAGCGCACCTTCTGCCGGTAGCGCGGCACCGTGGCGATCCGCGCCGAGATCCGCCGGACCAGCCGGTCGACGTCGAAGCCGGCCGGCGGCGGGGCAAAGGTGGCCACCCCGCCGACGTGCATGGCGGTCGTGGGCCCCTCGAGGTAGAGAAAGGAGACGTCCAGCGAGCTCAGCCGCTCCCACCGCGGAGGTTCCACGTTCGCCACCCCCTCCTCGGCTGGTTCCATGCTAGCCAGCGGGTGCCGGCCGGCCGCCCTCACCGACAGCTGGGCGAGGGGCGCGGAGACGTCGCCGGCCGGGTGCTGCGGGCGCGGGTGGCGGCCGCCACCTCGGCCGGCGTACGCAGCCGGGTGAACGCCGATCCCAGCACCAGGTCGACCCGCCCACGCACGGAGGCATCGGCGACCAGGACGGCCGAGGGCAGCTGCAGCGCGACCAGCTCCGCGGCCGGCCGGCCGCCCACGCCGTAGCGGACCAGCGGAGCGCCGGTGACCGGGCCGGTGGTGTTGCCCACGGCGTCGACCGGGAAGCCGCGCGCGCGCAGCAGCGACCCCGTCGTCTTCGCGAGGCCGTTGCGGCCGGTGCCGTTGAGGACCCGCAGATGGACCGCCGGCGGGGTCAGCGCGCGCACCGGTCGACCGCTCGGCGTCGCCGGCGGGCACGACGAGCCGGCCTTGCCGCTCTCGACGCCGGCCGAGGAGAGCAGGAAGTAGCCGCCGCCGGCGATGGCGGCGAGCAGGACGACCGCGAGCAGGCCCAGCAGCGGCCCGCTCGGGCGTCGGCGGCGGCTGCGGGAGGGCGCCAGGTCGCCGCGACCGAGGACGCTCACGACCCCCGGCCGGTGCCCGCGCGCGTCGCCACGACGGGCACTCTAAGCCTCGCGGCGTCCACGCCGCCCCTGTCATAGGGCACGAACTCGACGGAGGAGATTCCGGCGTACCGCTCGAGGGCGGCCCGTACCTCGGTCTCGGGGTCCCCCTGAACCGCGCCCCGGCGCAGCCGGTTGACCACGACCCGCGGCTCGATGTCCGGCAACGTCTCGCGCAGCGCTGCCAGCCCGCGCACCAGCCGCGCAAGGGAGACCGGGTCGGCGGCCCCGACGGCCAGGACCGTGTCGGCATCCGCGAGGACGGCCAGGGTGGCGCCGTTGCGACGCGGCGCGGTGGTGTCGTAGGCGAGCTCCTCGTCCTGCTCGAGGGAGAAGCCGCAGTCGACCACCGTGACCTCGGCCAGGCTGCGCGCCAGGCCGAGCACCACCGCCAGCGCGGCCGGCCGCAGCTCGAGCCAACGGTCGGGCCGAGAGATCCCCGTCAGCACCCGCAGTGCCGGGCTCACCTCGGCAGCGAGCCGAGCCAGCCCGGGCAGGTCGAGGTTGCCGGCGTTGGCCAGCCGGGCGGCGGCGGCAAGGCCGGGCGCCTCGTCCAGCAGGCCCACCACCTGGGCCACCACGCCGCCGTAGACGTCCGCGTCGACCAGCAGCGTCGCGGTGCCGAGCCGGGCGAGCTCGGCGGCGAGGCCGACCGCGACCGTCGTCCGCCCGGGGGCGCCGGTTGGACCCCACACGGCCACAACTCGGCCGCGGCCAGCCGGGCGATCCGGCAAGCCGGCCGCACCGGGTGGAGGCGACTCCGGCAGGATCGGCAGGGCCGCCCGGGGGTCGCCGTACTGATGGCGGGCGCCACCGTCCGTCACCGCCAAGTGCACCACGCTCACCGCCTGAACGACCGCGGCCGAGATCAAGGCCGGGCCGGAGTCGGCGGCCAGCACGGCCGCAACGCCGAGCTGACGTAGCCGCCGGTCGGCGTCCTCGTCGCCCGGTGGCACCAGCCCGACCACCGCCACGCCGGCGGCGGTGAGCTGGGCCAACGCATCCTGGTCGAGCCGGCGCAGGTCGGCGGAGAGCAGCACCGCGCGCGCCGTACCGGCGGCGGCGGTCGCCAGCAGGTCGGCGAGGTCGACGCATCGCCGTACGACGGTCACCCCGAGGTCCTCCCGCTCGAGGGCGGACACCAGCTCCGCCTCCCACAGCGCATCGGTGACCGCGGTCAGGACCGGAATCCTCATGGCGACGAGGAGGCCGGTGCGGGGGCCGGCGACCGGGCATCGCGCGGCACCAGCACCAGGTCGATGGCGCCGCCTTGCGCCGCGGCGACCACGGTGGGAACGCTGGCGACCGGCACCCGCAGCACGACGCCGGTCTCCTCGGCGGCGGCCAGGCGCGACCCGCCACGGTCGGCGACGGACTCCACCGTCACACCGGCCAGCACGAGGGTCGGCGGTCTAGGGGCGTCCTTGGTCCCGCGGCTGAGGTAGACGTCGACAGCCTGGCCGTGGCCGAGCCCGGGAGGCAGATGGTTGCGGCGTACCGGCACGGTCACCAATCTGATCGGCAGCGCCGCCGCCGCACCGGTGAGCGCCAGCCGCGGCAGCAGCTCGTCGCGCCCGACCGCACGCAGCAGCACGTAGCCGGCCGGCTCGCTGCCGGCGGCGGAGACGTAGCGGTCGCCGGTGCCGAACAGCCGCACCCTCGCCACCCGCAGGTCCCCTTCGGCCAGCGCCGTCCCGGCCACCAGGTCGCGGGTCGCGACATAGACGGGCACCGAGGAGTCCGCGCCGGCGAGCACTCTCGCGCCCACCACGACCGAGGTGAGCACCAGCAGCAGGCCGAGGAGCAGCCGCCGGTCGAGCCAGGAGGGGGGTCGCAGCCGTGCCGCCCGCGGCGAGGGCAGGTCGGACACCGCGACCCTCCCTTTCCCACCCCCGCCGGCGCCAGCCGGTGCTGAGACAATGCCACCGGGGGCGCTGCGCCCGAGGGGTTCTCCACAGATCCGCCGCCGTTGTGCATGGCGTTCGGTCCACGGACGTCCTACCGGGGGACACTGAGGACCGCGTAAGCGGGCGCGAGCGAGGGGGGTCAGAGCGGCCGTGACTGCGCGCTTTCTGCTGATCTCTGATGTAGCGGAGATGCTCAACATCAGCGTCGCCCAGGCCTATGCGCTGGTCCGCTCCGGTGAGCTGCCGGCAATCAAGATCGGTGGCCGGGGCCAGTGGCGGGTGGAGCGAGAGCAGCTCGAGGCCTACATCCAGCGGGCATACGCCGACACCCGCAGGTTCGTCGACGCCCACCCCTTCGGTCGAGGTGAACCAGAGCCGACCGGGGGCTGATCTTCACTCGGATCGTAGGACCGCCACTGCAATGAGCGGGACGGTACGAACCGCGCGTACGCCGGCCGCCCGACGCGGCTCCCCCGGCGAGTGCTCGGCCAGCTCGACGTAGTCCGAGCCCACCCGGTCGAGCGTTCCCACCATCGCAGTGCCGTCGATGAGGACCACCGTGACCCCTGCCCGGTCGCGGGCCAGCCCGCGAAGCGCGAATCGCAGGTCGAGCCGGGCGGCGACGTGGCCCTCGCTGCCAGGCGCGGCAGCGAATGCGCCGAGCCCGGTGACCGAGGTCACGGCACTGGTCGGCACGACCGCCGCGCGCCCGCTTCCTTCCATGAGGAGCAGCCAGTCGGGGCCGGTCGTCGCCAGCCGGCCGTTCACCACCGCGCCCCCCGCCACGCGGACGACCAACGGCTGACCTACGGCGCCGCGCAGCCGGTCAGTCAGCCGGAGCCGGCCGACCTCGGCGCGTGAACGGTCGCCGACCTCGGCGGCCAGCTCGGTCGCCTGGGCGGCTTCCAACTGCCCCTCGAGGTCGGCGAAGAGCGCCTCCCAGCGCATTCCGTGCCCTCCCGCGGTCCGGTTGTGCCCAGCCTCCTACCGCCGTCAACAGGGGTGGTTGACCGCGACGGCATCCACCACTAGAACTGCCACCGCAGACAAACGGAGGCAAACGCATGCGTATCAGCCAACCGGTGAAACGGTTTGTTGCGCTCGCGCTGTCAGCAGGGTGCGCGGCCGTCCTGGCCTGGGCGGGGCCTCGTCCGGGCGATCTGCCGCCCGACCGGCAGGAGCTGATGCGGTGGCTGAGCAGCGCTCCCGTCGACGAGACGATCGCCGTACTGGCGGCGCTGGCCGCCCAGCTGTGCCTGCTCTACCTCGCGGTAACCGCCCTGCTGGTCGGTTTGGCGCGGCTGCCCGGCGTCACCGGCAGACTGTGCGACGCCCTGGCCGACCTGATCACCCCTGCGCTCCTCCGCCGAGCCCTCGAGGCCGGCCTCGGGCTCACGGTGGTGACCGCCTCGGTGGGGGCAAGCACGGCGCCTGCGCTGGCCGCCGTACCGGAGCTCCGACCCACGGTGACGAGCGGCACGACGCTGCTTCCTGCCACCGCGACACCGACCCCGCGGCTTCCTTCCCTCGACCGACCGGCCAGCCTGCCGGCGCAGCCCACGCCGCCGCTGTCCGCACCCCGACCAACGCCCCCGTCGGGCACAGCGCCGGCCGACGCCGCGGTCGTCGTACACCGCGGCGACAGCCTCTGGCGGATCGCGGCCCGTTCGCTCGGTCCGCACGCCAACGAAGGCCAGATCGCAGCAGCGTGGCCACCCTGGTACGCCCTCAATCGCGAGGTCATCGGACCGGACCCCGATCTGTTGCTTCCCGGACAGCGCCTGCTGCCACCTCACTGACCGGCACCACACCCGCGGATCGGAGCCTGGAATGACCGCGACAGAGCAACCGGACCGACCTCTCGTCCGACTGGCGGTTCGCCGGGTACCGGCCCGAGCGCTCGAACCGCCGTACGACGACGAGGCAGCACCGGCGCTGCCGACTCAGCTCACGGAGGGGTCGCTCGCGCTGGCCTTTCCGCTGCCCTCCGGGGTGCCGGCGGTGCCCGAGGCACCGACCCTGCTGCGGCTGGTTCCGCCCGGTCCGGGAGATCCGGGACCGCCGACCGAGCACCCGGTTGCGCACCCGCTGGCCGCACCCCGGCCGTGGGCAGGTCGGCTGGTGCAGGCGGTCGTCGAGGTCTTGTCCGGTGACCGGCCGGCGACACAGCTCGCCCGGTGGACGACCGCGGGCGTCTACTACGACCTGCAGCGAGCCGCGACACGGGCGGCGCGGGAGCGAGCAGTCTTCGCTAGCCGTCCGCGGACCGACGTCGTCCGCTCGCTGCACGTCAGCGAGCCGGCGGACGGCGTGGCCGAGGTCTGCGCGCTGATCGAACGCGACCGGCGCGTCCGGGCGCTGGCGCTGCGCATCGAGGGGCTCGACGGCCGCTGGCAGTGCACCAGTCTGCGGATGGTGTAGCGGGCTGACCCCCAGCGGTGGTGCGCGCAGATGGTGGCGGTGGTCAGCGGTTGCGGGGATCGCCGTGGCAGCGCTTGTACTTCTTGCCCGACCCGCACGGGCACGGCGCGTTGCGCGGGGTGTCGGACCCGACCGCCTGACCGGGACGAGCCCCCTCCCCGACCGCGGTCGCCGACGACGGCCCCGCGCTGCGCGTCACGCCGCCCTCGCCGTCTACGGTCGGAGCGGAGTACTGCAGCCGGGACGGACGCCGAGGTGGAGTCAGGCCGGGCGAGAGCACCTCGGCGACCTGGCGATGCTCCTCGGAGGCGACCGGCTCGGCCTCGGTGCTCGACTCCGTCACAAAGGCGGCCGGCGCGCCTGAGGCCACCGGCTCCCCCGCCACGCCCACCGGCAGCGGCGGTGCCGCCTGGGCCTCGGCCGGCGGTTCTGCCGTGACCTCGAGGTTGAAGAGGAAGCCGACGGACTCCTCCTTGATCGCGTCCAGCATCGCGGCGAAGAGCTCGAAGCCCTCGCGCTGGTACTC
>JBPCOX010000256.1:0-2862 GCA_050999825.1 Mycobacteriales bacterium | reverse complement strand
CGGCGCGGGCCAGCCGGGGGATCGGCCGCACCAACGCCACGTCGTACAGCTCGTCGAGGTAGAACGCCCGGTCGAACGGGCGGCGCAGGCGGCCGAGCAGCCGAGCCGGGTCCTCGGCCGGTGCCCGGCGCCAGGCCAGCAGGACGCCGAGGACGCCGACGAGCACCAGGGCGAGGGCCAGCCAGGCGGTCCGCGCCTCGGGAGCCAGCCCGGCCGGGTGGAACAGCTCGCCCGGGCCCGGCGGGGTTGCGGTGGAGGTGAAGAAGCCGACGTCGTACGCGCCGCCGACCCACCGGGCCAGCCCGCCGGAGCTCAGGCCGGCCAGGCCGAGCAGGGCGGCCGGTACGGCGAGCAGCACCAGCGGGCCCGTCATCGCGAGCGGTGCCTCGTGCACCACCACCGACCCCCGGTAGCCGCCGAGGAAGGTCCGCACCCACAGCCGGGTGACGTAGGCGGCAGTGAGCAGCACGGTTCCCATCGCCGCGACCAGCACGAGGACCGCGACCGTTCGGGGAACCGGCGGCCGGCCGAGCGACGGTCCGAAGGCGCTCTCGTACGCCGCTCCGAGCACCGCCTCCTTGGAGAAGAAGCCGGCGAACGGTGGCACCCCGGCCAGTGCCGCGAGACCGATCGTCGTGGTCACGAAGGTCACCGGCATCGCCCGGCGGAGCCCGCCCATCTCGCTCATCAGGTTGGTGCCGACCGTGTGCAGGACCGCGCCGGCTCCCAGGAACAGCAGCGCCTTGAAGGCGGCGTGGGTCAGCAGGTGGAACACGCCCGCGGTGTAACCGCCGACGGCCAGCGCCCCCACCATGTAGGCGAGCTGGCTCACCGTCGAGTAGGCGAGAACCCGCTTGAGATCGTCCTGCGCGAGCGCCGCGAGCGCGGCGAGCACCATCGTGATCGCGGCGAGAACACCGAGGGCGCCGAGGGTGACCGGCGAGAGGAGGAACAGCGGATAGAGCCGCGCAACGACGTACACGCCGGCAGCCACCATGGTCGCGGCATGGATGAGGGCCGAGATCGGTGTCGGGCCGGCCATCGCGTCCGGCAGCCAGGTGTGCAGCGGGAACTGCGCGCTCTTGCCGACGACGCCGCACGCGAGCAGCAGCGTTGCGGCGACCACCGCGCCGTGCGACAGCGAGCCGCCCTGCCGCAGGATGTCGGTGATCCGGAACGAGTGCGCGGCCAGCCCGAGCGTGAAGATGCCGAACAGGAAGCCGACGTCACCGACCCTCGTCATGATGAACGCCTTGACCGCCGCGGCCGACGCCGAGGCCGACGACCAGTAGTGGCCGATCAGCAGGTAGGAGCAGACGCCCATCACCTCCCAGCCGACCAGCAGCTCGAAGAGGTCGGCGGCGACCACCACCAGCAGCATCGCGGCGGTGAACAGCGACACCTCCGCGGCGTAGGAGGAGTACCTCGGGTCGCCGTGCAGGTAGGCCGTCGAGTACACCTGTACGAGCAGCGCGACCACGCACACCATGACCGCCACCACGGCGGCCAGGCCGTCCACCCGGGTGCCGACCGTGATGTGCACGCCGCCGGTCGGCGTGAGCTCGGTGACCGCCTCCCGGACCCGGTTGGGGTCGCCGATGACCTCGAGCAGTACGCCGACCGAGACGATGCCGGCTGCGGCGGTGGCCAGCACCGCCAGGGGCGCCGGGCCGCCGGGGAGCCGCCGGCCGAAGAGCAGCCCGACCAGCGCGGCGGCGAAGGGCAGCGCCGGCAGGAGCCACGCCTGCGAGCTCACCGGCGTAGGACCGCGGTCTCGTCGGGCGAGATGTCGGCGAGGTCGCGCACCCGGTCGAGGGCCACGGTCTCCCGGTTGCGGTAGACCAGCAGCACGATCGCGAGCCCGACGCCGACCTCGGCGGCGGCCACCACGATGACGAACAGCGCGAAGACCTGGCCGCCGTGCAGCCGGTCCCGCAGCCAGGCGTCGAAGGCGATCAGGTTGAGGTTGGCGGCGTTGAGCATGAGCTCGACCGACATCAGCACGAGCACGGCGTTGCGCCGGGCCAGCACGCCGTAGGTTCCGAGGCCGAAGAGCAGTGCGGCCAGCACCAGCGGATAGGCGAGGTGCATGCCTCAGCCCTCCGCCGGCGGCGCGCCGATGTCGCGGCGGGAGAGCACGATCGCGCCGACCAGCGCGGCGAGCAGCAGCACCGAGGCGACCTCGAAGGGCAGCACGTAGAAGCGGAAGACCGCCGCGCCGGTGGCTCGGGCGCTGCCCGGGGGCACGGTGTCCAGGTCGACGTACGCCGACCGGAAGGCGTCGACGACCAGGGCCACCAGCAGCGCGCCGGCGCCGGCGCCGACCGCCGTCGCGGCGAACCGGTTGCCGCTGTCCACGTCCGGCGCCGGGCCGATCGGCGCCCGGGTCAGCATGGCCGCGAAGAGCAGCAGGACGACGACCGCGCCGACGTAGATCAGCACCTGCACCCAGGCGACGAACTCCGCGGTCAGCAGCAGGTAGCTGCCGGCCAGCGAGCCGAGGGTGACCACCAGCCACAGCGCGGCGTGGATCACGTTGCGGGTGGTGACGACGAGTACCGCCGCGCCGAGTGCCAGCACGGCCAGACCCAGGAACACCAGCTCCTTGAACGTCGGCGGCAGGAACCCGGGCGCCGGCCGGGGCACCGGCAGCGGCGCGGCCAGCAGCCCCGCGAGGGTCACCGCCCGACCTCGTCGGGTGGTGGCTGGTCGGCCCCCTCCGTCTCCGGCCGCCCGACCGCTGCCTCGGGCCGCTCCACCGCTGCTGCCTCGACCGAGCTGGCCGCGTCAGCCTCCGCTGCAGCCGCCACCTCGGGTGGAACGCCGGCGGCGACCTCGTCGCCGGGTTGCGGCAGGCGCGGT
>JBPCOX010000200.1:0-6081 GCA_050999825.1 Mycobacteriales bacterium | reverse complement strand
ACAGCCGCTCGAGCTCGGCCTCGTCCAGCCGTCGGGTGCCGGCGTCATCGGTGACCAGGCATTGCCGCATCCCGGTGGCGATGATCTTGAACCCGGCGCGGTCCAGGGCCCGGGACGCGGCGGCGAGTTGAGTCACCACCTCCGAGCAGTCTCGGCCGTCCTCGATCATGCGGATGATGCCGCCGACCTGCCCCTGCACCCGCTTGAGCCGGGCGAGCACGTCACCGAGCTGGCTGGTGTCCACGTCCATGTTCTCTCCTCTTCCCGTACCCCGGGGGGTACAGCCGCAACACTAGGGCATACATTCCGGACCGATGTTGGTCGGTCCACGGCACACGACGTCTCGAGGTGGGACCGACTCGAAGACCGCCCCGATGGGAAGCCGTTGGTGAACGGGAGAGGACGATGTCGATGGCCGAAACCGGCCATGCTGGAGCAGCACGTCCCACTCGGCATCGCCGCCTCGTCGCGACGAGTGCAGCCGGGCAGCCGGCGCCGGTACACGCGCCATGAGCTGCCCGGCGTGCATCGTCCTCGGCAGCCCCTGGAAGGGGGCTCTCGCGGCCTTCCAGGCGGGGGACGGAGGCGGCGGCTTCTGGAACTGCGAGAGTTGTGCCAAGGGAGACCTCCCTCTGACGGTCCTGGCCCGCGATCCCGGCGTCCATCCGTCGGCCGGCTGAGCTGTTGGAGGACGTTCGACTTTGGCCTTGTTGAGTGATGAGGAGGTGGCGCTGCCAGCGGGCCCCAGGCTTGCGATCCGCCGCGCGGACGCCGGCGGACGCCCCTTCCTGCTCGTACATGGCCTGGCCTCGAACGCGAGGATGTGGGACGGCGTTGCTCGACGCCTCGCGGCGGCCGGCCACCAGGTCGTCGCGGTGGACCAGCGGGGTCACGGCCGATCCGAGCAGACCCGGGCCGGCTACAGCACCGAGCAGTGCGCAGCCGACCTGGTCGCCCTGTGCGAGGCGCTCGGGTTCACCGGGGACCGGGCTCCGGTCGTGGCCGGCCAGTCTTGGGGCGGGAACGTCGCTCTCATGCTCGCCGCCCGGTACCACGGTGTCGCGGCGCTGGCCCTTGTCGACGGCGGCTGGATCCGGCTCTCGGACCGCTTCCCGACGTTCGAGCGGTGTTGGCAGGCACTCGAGCCGCCCCGCTTCGATGGCATGTCGATGACCGATCTGGTGGCCCGAATTTCACAGTCGCACCCTGACTGGCCGGCGGAGGGCCGGGCCGGTTCGCTAGCCAACTTCGTCGAGCTGTCGAACGGCGGAATACGGGCCCGGCTCAGCCGCGGCCACCACCGCAGCATTCTTCACTCCCTCTGGTGCGGCGACCCGCGTCGGCTCTACCCGCTCGTCAGCGTCCCGGTGCTGTTGGCAAACGCCGTCACCGGTGGTCCCAGCGACGAGCCTCCCGAGGACTCCAAGGCGGAAGCAAGAAAGCGGGCGGACGTGGCGGAGGCGCTCGCGCTGCTCCCTCGGGGCGAGGTCGTCGAGTACGTCGGGGCCCATCATGACCTGCATGCACAGCACCCCGACCGGCTGGCGCGAGACCTGTTGTCCCTGGCCGCTCGCGCCGAGGTCCCGGTAGCTGCCGCACCGGCGCCGAGCCGCCAGGTCGCCGACCCGCCCAGTCCGGGAGCCGCCGGATGAGCCGCCTGGTGGTGATGGGTTCGGGCGAGACCGCGCCCACGATGGTGCGCGTTCACCGGCGGATCTTCGCCGACACCGGTGCAGGTCCGGCCGTCATGGTAGATACGCCGTTCGCGTTCCAGCTGAACGCCGACGAGCTGCTGGCTCGCATCCTCGCTTACTTCGACCAGAGCATCGGGCGTCCTGTCGAGGTCGTCCGGTGGCGACGCCACGACGCTCCCACCCTGGACCAGGAGAAGGCGCTGGCGTTGCTGAGCCGGGCCCGGTGGGCCTTCGCCGGACCGGGGAGCCCGACGTACGCCCTGCGGCAGTGGCACGGAACGCAGGTGCCGGCCGCCCTCGCCGACGTGGTCCGTCGCGGTGGGACCCTTGTCCTCGGCAGTGCGGCGGCCGTCACGGTGGGCACGCATGCGATTCCGGTGTATGAGATCTACAAGGTGGGTGAAGACCCGCGCTGGGTCAAAGGGCTCGACGTGCTCGGCGCCCTGACGGGCGTTGCCGCGGTGGTCGTGCCGCATTACGACAACTCCGAGGGTGGAACTCACGACACGCGGTTCTGCTACCTCGGTGAGCAGCGCCTCGCCGCCCTGGAGGCCGAGCTGCCGGAGGAGGTCGGCATTCTCGGCGTCGACGAGCACACCGCGCTGCTCATGGATCTGGACGCCGCGACCGCGACCGTGGCCGGCAACGGCGCGGTGACCGTGCGTCGTCGCGGGGCCTCGCGTGAGTTCGAGCACGGGGCGACGCTCTCGCTCGACGATCTCATCGGCATGCTCCGCGACCAGGCCGCTCTCCAGCGACGTCGGGGAGATCATTCGGAGCCGGCGACCGCGCCAGCGCCGCCTTCGGCCCCCGCCGCTCGCGAGCAGAAGCCAGGCGCCGGGACCACGCTGCGGGCGGTGGCCGACCGGGCAGCCGCTCGCTTCGACCAAGCGTTGGCCGGGCGGCAGGCCGATGGCTGCGTTGGCGCCATCCTCGACCTCGAGACCGCGATCGCGTCCTGGCGATCCGACACTTTGCGCAGCGACGACGAGAACCACGCCCGTCGGGTCCTGCGGACGCTGGTGGTCCGGCTGGGCCAGCTCGCCGAGGCTGGCGTGGAGGACCCTAGAGCCCGGGTCGCGCCCTACGTCGAGCTGCTGTTGCACCTTCGGGCCGCGGCTCGGGCGGCGAAGGACTTTCCGACCTCCGACTTGGTGCGAGACCGGCTCGCCCAGGCTGGGGTGGAGGTACGGGACGCGCCCGACGGCATGGAGTGGGCAATCCGTGCCGGCCGGGTGCCCGGCTTGTGGTCTAGGCCCGGGTGCACCAGCATGGCGACCCCGACGAAGGAGCCTCGCATGACCCTGCGCGACGAGGACATGGTCACCACCACCCGGCCCACCGCCACCACGCCCGTGCCGACCGACGCGGATGGCACCGACACACCGATGAACCCGCTCGGCACCGATGCCGACGGAACCGACTCCACGGGCACCGACGCCGACGGAACCGACGCCACCGGGACCGACGCGGACGGGCAGGACAAGTAACCGCTCCCGTTCCCTCGTCGGCACTCGGGCGCTGTGTCGGCGTCAGCCCCGACGTCTTTCTCCGAGAGCACTGGTCGCACCGCCCGCTGCTGTCGCCCCATGCAGCCCTGCCCCGCGGGTTCACCGACCTGCTCGCGTCCTCCGATGTCGACGAGCTGATCGGTAGCCGCGGGCTGCGTACGCCGTTCTTCCGGGTGGTTCAGGACGGCGCCACCCTGCCGGCGAGCCGATACACGAGGTCCGCGACGGTGGCCGGTCGGTCGATGCCCGACCTGGCGGATCCGGACCGGGTGTTCGAGCTGTACGCCGGCGGTGCGACCGTCGTACTCCAGGCGCTCCATCGCAGCTGGCCGCCGCTGGTCGAGTTCTGCGGGCAGCTGGCCGACGAGCTCGGCCAGCCGACGCAGTGCAATGCCTACGTCACCCCGCCGGGGTCACGCGGCTTCGGCGCGCACCACGACACTCACGACGTCTTCGTGCTGCAGGTCGACGGCACCAAGCGCTGGCACGTGTACGAGCCGGTGCTGACGCTGCCGGTGCGCTCCCAGCCCTCGGCGGCGTACGTCCGCGACGGCTCACTGCTCGCCGAAGGCGCCGAACCGGTGCTCTCGACCGTCCTCGGGCCGGGCGACGCGCTCTACCTTCCGCGCGGCTACATCCACGCCGCCGAGACCAACGAGGACCGGTCGATCCACCTGACCGTCGGCGTGGCGGCCGTCACGTGGCACGACGTGCTGGCCGACGCCGTGACGCTGGCGGCCGAGCAGGAGGAGTTCCGCCAGGCCGTGCCGGCCGACTTCGCCGCCGAGGTACCCGGGTTCCTGCAGGCGGTGGCCAAGTGGCTGGAGCAGCTGCCGCCGGAGCGGGTGGTCGAGCTCGTCGGCACCCGGCGAGACCGCTCGCTGCCGATGGAGCCGGTTCACGTCCTGGCCCAGGCCGACGCCGTACGCCGGCTGACGGCCTCCACGCCGGTGCGGGCGCGGCGGGGGGTGCGCTGGTCGCTGAGGGAGGAGGGCGAGGAGGTAGTCCTGGCCCTGGTCGACCGGGAGATCGCCATGCCCGCCGTCGTCGAGCCGGCGCTGCGGCAGGTGCTCGACGGGTCGGCGTACGCGGCCGCGGACCTGGCCACATCGGAGCTGGACACCGCGGACGTGACGGTCCTGCTGCGCCGGCTGCTCCGCGAGCGGGCCGTGGTTCCCGCGCCGGGGCGCGGGAGTAGATGACCGCCTATCGCTGCTCCGTCGCGTCCATCGAGCGCCGGGAGCCGATCTTCGCCACCGCCAGCCGGGTGGACCGTTGGCTGGTCGTCGAGCAGCGAGGGCCGTGGAGCGCCGAGACGGTGCCGCGCTCGAGACTCGGGGCCGAGCTTGCCGGAAGCCTCCAGCGGCTCGCCGGGCGAGCGGGGGCGCGGCTGCTGCTGGTCCGGCGTCCCGGCGGGGTGCCCGCGACGGGGCGCAGGGTCTTCTTCGCCGACTCCCGGCCCGGTTCGGAGCGGCTGCTGAGCCGCGTTGTCTCCGACGACTCCGAGCTGGCGGGGCTGGTCCTTCCGGACTCCGCGCCCGGCGAATGGTCCCCGGTCGGCAGCCGGCTCCTGCTCGTCTGCACGCACGGCAAGCACGACCCCTGCTGCGCGCTTTGGGGACGTCCGGTGGCCCGGGCCCTTTCCGGGCGCTACCCGCAGGAGACGTGGGAGTGCACCCACTCGGGTGGGGACCGGTTCGCGCCCAACCTCGTGGTGTTGCCCGAGGGGTACTACTTCGGCCGGATGCCGCCCGAGGAGGCGGGCGACATCGTGGCGGCGCTGGAGAAGGGCCGGCTGCTCACGGCGTACCTGCGGGGGCGGAGCAGTCTCGGCTTGCACGTGCAGGCGGCCCAGCACTTCGCCCGCCAGCTGCTGGGCACCGACGACGCCGCTGAGCTGGCGCCGGTGGCGGACGAGCCGGTGGACGGGAGCTCCTGGCGGGTGCGGTTGCGCTTCACCGCCCGGGGCGAGGTGGCGGTGACCGTACGTCGGGTGCCTGCGCCGGCCCACCGGCTGACGTGTGGCGCCTCGGCCCCGCACGAGGCGTTCGTCTTCGAGCTGACGAGTCTGTCGGCGTCGCCGGCTTGTTAGGGCCGCGGCTGAGCCGCGGTTCTGACCTGCAGTGATGCCAGCAGCTCGGCTGTGGCCCGGGTCACGGTCTCGACGGCCCTGTCGAAGACAGCGGCGTTGGCGGCAGCCGGTGTGCGGAAGCCGCTGACCTTGCGGATGTACTGCAGGGCCGCGGCGTGCATCTCTGCTTCGGTGACATGGTCGGCGTACGGCGGTCGTAGGGTGCGGATGCTTCGGCACATGCCCGCCAGCGTAGAACCCGCCGGCTTTCTCAGCCCCGCCGGCCCAGGTTGTCGAGCGCGGCCATGTCCTCGGTGGAGAGCGCGAAGTCCTTGACGTCGGCGTTGGCGACGATCCGCTCCCGTACCCGCGACTTCGGGATGACCACGACGTCATGCTGTAGATGCCAGCGGATGATCACCTGGGCAGGCGTCCGGCCGAGCCGCTCGGCGATGTCCACGATGCGGGGGTGCTCCAGGGTCCCGCCGCGCAGGGCGCTGTAGCCCTCGAGGACGATCCCGCGCTGGCGATGGCCGTCTACCAGGGTCCGGTCGAACAGCAGCGGGCTCCACTCGACCTGGTTCACGGCGGGAGTCATCCCGGTGGCGGCCGAGATCTCGTCGATCTGGGCGAGGCTGTAGTTGCTGACGCCGATGTCGGTGGCCAGCCCCTCGTCGCGGGCCTGCGCGAACGCATTCCACAGGTCGACCCCCGCGCCGTCGTCTGGTGGCCAGTGGATCAGCCAGAGGTCGACGTAGCTCGCGCCCAGGAGCTCGAGGCTCTTGTGCAGCGTCTCGAGCTCCTC
>JBPCOX010000157.1:0-11009 GCA_050999825.1 Mycobacteriales bacterium | reverse complement strand
CGGTGGTGCGGCCGGTCCGCGACGACGACTCGGCGGCGCTGATCGCGCTGATCGAGGGCGCTTGGGCGGAGTACCCGGGCTGCGTCATGGACGTCGACGGCGAGGAGCCGTGGCTGCGCGCGCCGGCCACGGCGTACGCCGACCGCGAGGGCACCTTCGAGGTGGTCGAGCTCGACGGGGACATCGTCGCCTGCGTCGGGCTGCGGCCGGAAGGTGGCGGGTCGGTCTCCCTGCACAGCCTGTACGTCGCCGCCCGCGCCCGGCGCCGCGGGCTCGGTGCCCGGCTGGTCGCCCGGGTGGAGGACGAGGCGCGCCGGCGTGGCGCCTGCCGGGTCGAGCTCTGGTCGGACACCCGGTTCACCGATGCCCACAGCCTCTATCGGCGCCTGGGCTACTCCCGGCTGCCGGGCAGCCGCGAGCTGCACGACCGCAGCGACACCGTGGAGTACTCCTTCACCAAAGACCTGTCGGCCGCCGGCCCGGCACAGGCAGGAGGTGACGGAAACCAACCGGTGCCCTGACACCGCTCAGCTCCGTGACCTCTGATCGAAGAGCCGTCGCGGCATGGCGCGGCCGGATGTCGGGTGGCAGCGGACCGAGCTCCGGGCCGGCGGACACGCCGCGTCAGCGGAGGTGCTGACACCCCCGACCTTGTCGGGACGCCGTGTTAGAACTACAGGCCGCGGGTGGACCCCGCTCCGATCGGCCCGGACGCTCCTTCCCCTGCGCGCGCGCCGCTCGTCGACCGGCGTACGGCGTACACCGCGAGGGGAGGACCGAGCGTCCGTGAGCGACTCGTTCGTGCACCTGCACGTGCACACCGAGTACTCCATGCTCGATGGGGCGGCGAGGCTGGGCGACCTCTTCGCCGAGACCGCCGCGATGGGCATGCCGGCGCTGGCGATGACCGACCACGGCAACCTCTTCGGCGCCTACGACTTCGTGCAGAAGGCGACCGCCGCCGGCGTCAAACCGATCGTGGGCACCGAGGCCTACCTCGCCCCCGGCAGCCGGTTCGACAAGCGGCTGCCCGAGGGCAGCGCGGCCAAGACCGACAAGTACTCCCACCTCACGCTGTGGGCGACCGGCGACACGGGCTACGCCAACCTGATCAAGCTGTCCAGCCGGGCCAGCCTCGAGGGCCACTACTACAAGCCGCGGATGGACCGCGAGCTGCTCGTCGAGCACGCGGCCGGCCTGATCGCCACCACCGGCTGCGCGGGCGGCGAGGTTCCCCAGCTGCTGCTGCGCGGCGACTACGCCGGGGCCAAGCGCACCGCGGGCGAGTACGCCGAGATCTTCGGCCGCGGCAATTACTACGTCGAGCTCATGCGGCACGGCATCGACGTCGAGCGGCGCACGGGTCCAGACCTGGTGCGGATCGCCCGCGAGCTCGACCTGCCGCTGGTGGCCACCAACGACCTGCACTACACCAAGCGGGAGCACTCGGTCGCCCACGAGGTGCTGCTCTGCGTCCAGACCGGCTCGACGCTGGCCGACCCCACCCGGTTCCGGTTCGAGGGCGAGGAGTTCTACCTCAAGTCCCCGGCCCAGATGCGGGAGCTCTTCGCCGACCTCCCCGAGGCGTGCGACAACACCCTGGCGATCGCCGAGCGGGTAGACCTCCGCATCGAGGAGGGCCGGAACCTGCTCCCGCACTTCCCGGTGCCCGAGGGAGAGACGGAGGACTCCTGGCTGCGGGTGGAGGTCGAGCGCGGGCTGCGCCGCCGCTACGGCGACGCCCCGAGCGAGCAGCAGCGGGCTCAGGTCGGCTACGAGCTCGGCGTGATCATCTCGATGGGGTTCTCGGCGTACTTCCTGGTGGTGGCCGACCTGGTCCGCCACGCCAAGGAGAACGGCATCCGGGTCGGCCCGGGCCGGGGCTCCGCCGCCGGCTGCGCCGTCTCCTACTGCCTGGGCATCACCGCGATCGACCCGATCCGATACGGCCTGCTCTTCGAGCGGTTCCTCAACCCGGACCGGATCTCGATGCCCGACATCGACATGGACTTCGACGAGCGCCGCCGCGGCGACATGATCCGCTACGCCACCGAACGGTACGGCGAGGACCGGGTGGCCCAGATCGTCACCTTCGGCACGATCAAGGGCAAGCAGGCGATCCGCGACTCGGCCCGGGTGCTGGGCTTCCCCTACGCCGTGGGTGACCGGCTGTCCAAGCTGATGCCGACGGCGGTGATGGGCCGCGACGTCTCGCTGGCCGACTGCTTCAACCCGGCGGCGCCGCGCCACCGCGAGGCGAGCGAGCTGCGGGCGGCGTACGCCTCCGACCCCGACGCGGCGAAGGTGCTCGACGCCGCCCGCGACCTCGAAGGCCTCAAGCGGCAGGCCGGCGTGCACGCGGCCGGGGTGGTGATCTGCCGCGACCCGCTGACCGACCACATCCCGGTGTGGCGACGGGAGGCCGACGGGGCGGTTATCACCCAGTTCGACATGGGCACGGTCGAGGCGCTCGGCCTGCTCAAGATGGACTTCCTCGGCCTGCGCAACCTCACCGTGCTCGACGACTGCCTGCGCCACATCGAGGCCAACCGCGGCGAGACGGTCGTCATCGAGGACGTGGCGCTCGACCACCCCGACCCCTACGCGCTGCTCTGCCGCGGTGAGTCGATCGGCGTGTTCCAGCTCGAGGGCGGCCCGATGCGCTCGCTGATGCGCTCGATGGCGCCGAGCAGCTTCGAGGACATCGCCGCGTTGATCGCGCTCTACCGGCCGGGCCCGATGGGGATGGGCGCCCACATCGACTACGTCGAGCGCAAGCACGGCCGACGCCCGATCGTGCCGATTCACCCCGAGCTCGCCGAACCGCTGGCCGATGTGCTCGGTGACACCTACGGCGTGATCGTCTACCAGGAGCAGGTGGTCGCCGCCGCCCAGAAGGTGGCCGGCTACACCCTGGCGCAGGCCGACCTGCTGCGGCGGGCGATGGGCAAGAAGAAGCGCGAGATCCTCGCCAAGGAGTACGACCGCTTCCGCAACGGCATGCGGGCCAACGGTTTCAGCGACCCGGCGGTCGCGAAGCTGTGGGAGGTGCTCGTCCCGTTCGCCGACTACGCCTTCAACAAGGCCCACTCCACCGGCTACGGGCTGGTGTCCTACTGGACGGCCTACCTCAAGGCCCGCTACCCGGCCGAGTACATGGCCGCGCTGCTGACCTCCGTCCAGGACGACAAGGACAAGAGCGCGCTCTACCTGCACGAGTGCCGGCGGATGGGCATCAAGGTGCTGCCGCCAGACGTCAACTCCTCCGACGCCCGCTTCACACCCGTGGGCACCGACATCCGGTTCGGTCTCACCGCCGTCCGCAACGTCGGCGCCAACGTCGTGACCTCGATCGTGGCGTCCCGCCGGGCCAAGGGCCTCTACGCCGACTTCGCCGACTTCCTGCGCAAGGTCGATGCCGTCGCCTGCAACAAGAAGGTCGTCGAGTCACTGATCAAGGCCGGTGCCTTCGACTCCCTCGGCCACACCCGTCGCGGGCTGCTCCAGGTCCACGCCGAGGCGCTGGACGCCTGCATGGAGACCAAGCGGGCCGAGGCGATCGGCCAGTTCGACCTGTTCGGCGCCGGCGAGGACGACGCCGTAACCGCGGTCGGCGGCGGCTTCTCGGTGGCGATCCCGGTCGGCGAGTGGGAGAAGGCGATCCTGCTCGGCTACGAGCGCGAGATGCTGGGGCTCTACGTCTCTGACCACCCGCTGTTCGGCGTCGAGCACGTGTTGGCCGCGGCCGCCGACTCCACCGTGGCCGGGCTGACTGGGGAGGGGCACTCGGACGGCGATGTGGTCACGGTCGGCGGCATCCTGTCCACCCTGGCCCGCAAGGTCACCAAGCAGGGCGCCCCATGGGCGGCCGCCACGCTCGAGGACCTCGAGGGCGCGATAGAGGTGCTGTTCTTCCCGCAGACCTACGCGCAGTACGGCGTCCATCTGGCCGAGGACGCCGTGGTGGTCGTGCGCGGCCGGCTGGACAAGCGTGAGGACGTGCCGCGGCTGGTCGCCATGGAGGTCACCGTGCCGGACCTGTCCACCGGATCGCGCGGTCCGGTGCTCATCACCCTGGCCACCGGCCGGTGCACCCCGCCGGTAGTGGAGAGGCTCTCGGAGGTGCTGGGCAGCCATCCCGGCAGCACCGAGGTGCAGCTGGCGCTGCGGTCCGGCACCCGCACCCGGGTGCTCCGGCTCGACGACCGGCTCCGGGTCACCGCGTCGCCGGCGCTGATGGCCGATCTCAAGGCGCTGCTCGGTGCGGCCTGCCTCGGCGGCGGGTGAGGTGACGGCTCTCACGCTGTGCGGTGGCACCCTGGTCGTGGACGCGCCCGAGGAGCTGCTGGGCGACTACCTGGACCCGCGCAACGGCTACGCCTGGCCGGCGTACGACACGCTGGTCACCAACGGCAGCGTCGACCTGGTCACCGGCGACCTGCTGGCGCCGGCGCTGCTCGAGGCCTACGTCGATGCCAGCCGGTTTCGGGTGCTCTTCGACATGTTGCCGCAGCTGTCCCGGGTGGCCGGGCTGCCGCGGGTCTCACTGCAGGCGGCCGACGACGCGGCCATCACGGCGGTCGCCGGGTTGTTCGACGTGCTCGACGACCCGGCCTACCGGCGGCGGGGGGTGCGCGGCACCGTGGTGGCCAAGGTGCTGCACCGCAAGCGGCCCGACCTGGTGCCGATCTATGACTCCCGCATCCTGGCCGCCTACACGGCGCCGGGTGCCATCCCGGCCGAGCCGAGCCGCACCTGGGTGACGTTCATGGACCTGCTCTGCCGGTCGATGCAGACCGATCTGCAGGGCGCTGCCGAGCGCTTCGCCGACCTCGAGGCCTACGCCGAGAGCCGCGGCGCCAGGCTGAGCCAGCTCCGCATCCTGGACATCCTGGTGTGGATGACGATCTCGGCCTGGCAGTGAGCCGCGTCCACTGCGGCCTGGCCCTGTTCGGGCGGATCTGGCCGGGCGGCTCGAACGAGCCCCTGGAGAACGGCGTGCTGCTGGTCGACCCCGCCGGCCTGGTCGCCCGGATCGGGCCGGCCGCGCAGGTCGAGGTCCCCACGCTCTACCGCCGACTCGGGAGCCCAGGGCACTGGGTGGGGCCGGGAGTGCTCGACGCGCACGTGCACCTGGCGTTCGGCGGTCCGGACCAGGAGCTCCGCGGCGGGATCGTGGGCGTCCGCGACCTGGGAGCGCCGCTGGAGCGTGCGCTGGGCTGGCGGACCGGGCCCGGCACCGGTGCGCCGTACGTCGCCGTGGCCGGCCCGCTGCTCACCGCGCCGGGGGGTTATCCGGCTTCCGGCTGGGGTGCGGACGGGTTCGCCTCCTTCGTCGGCTCGCCCGCCGCGGCGGTGGCGGAGGTACGCCGGTTGGCAGCCGCCGGCGTCGACGTCGTCAAGCTGGCGCTCGAGCCGGCCGGCGGGCAGCGGGTGCCACCGCCGGAGGTCGCGGCCGCCGTGGTGCGGGCTGCCCACGAGGTCGGGCTGGCCGTGGTCGCCCACGCGCTGAGCGCCGCGATGGTGGAGCGTGCACTGGATGCGGGGGTCGACGAGCTCGTGCACACGCCCACCGAGCGGCTCTCGCGCGAGCTGGTCGACCGGCTGGCGGCGGCGCCGGTGCGCGTCGTGTCGACACTGGAGACGCTGTGCCGCGACGGCGACCCGGGGCCGGCACTCAACGCGAAGGAGCTGGTAGCCGCAGGGGTGCGGCTGGTCTACGGGACCGACCTGGGCAACGCCGGCACCAAGCCCGGCGTCGACCCGCGGGAGCTGCGCCGGCTGGCCGCGGCCGGCCTCGGTCCACAGGGTGCGCTGACCGCGGCGACCGAGGGCGCGGCGGCGGCCGCCGGGATGGCCGGCCCGACGGGCAGGCTCGTCGCCGGCGCGCGAGCCGCCGCCGTCGTACTGGTCGGCGACCCGCTGGTCGACCCGGACCACTGGCGGGAGCCGGTCGCAGTGGTCGGCGGCGACCGGCTGGTGGCGGCGTGACCGACGGGCCCGGTGAGCCGGCGCGGCCACGCCGCGGCGACGTCATCGCCGGGCTCGCGGCCGCAGCCGGCGTCGCACTGCTGGGCCTTCCGGTCGGCTTCCTCTGGTCGGCGCTCGCACCTCGCGCCCGCGTGGTGGTGCTCGCCGGCGGTCCCGGCCTGGCCGATCCCAACACCAAGGCCTTCATCGCCGCCGATGCCACCTTCCTGCTGCTGACGGCCGCAGCCGGTGTTGTGTGCGCAGTGCTAGCCCTGGTGCTCGGCGGCCGGCGGCACGGCGTCGGCACCGCGGTCGGCCTCGCGGTGGGCGGTCTGACGGCGTCGTACGTCGCCTGGCGCGTGGGTCAGCGGATCGGGCTGGCGGAGTTCCGCCGCGCCGTCTCCGGGCCGGCCGGCACCGCGACCCCGCTCTATCTCACCTTGCGGGCGAAGGGTGTGCTGGTGGCCTGGGCGCTCACCGGCGTGCTCACGGTCCTGGCGGTCGCCGCCAACGCCCGCCGCCCCGACGACCTGTGAGTAGCCGCGACACCCTCGGCGCCAAAGACGCCTCCAGCGGCGGGGTCAGTGCGCCACCGGCAGCGGCGAGCCGGTGAACACCGAGTCCGGATCTTCGAGCCGGGTGAGCGTTCGCGTCGACCGCGGCAACAGCCCTGACGCGCAGGCCGCCAGCCCGAGCAGGCCGCCGCCCAGAAGAACGGGCACGGCGCCGAGCGAAGCGGCGACCGGACCGGCCAGCAGATACCCAGCAGGGAGCAGCGCCAGCGAGCCCATCCAGTCCCATGCCGACACGCGTGAGAGCAGGTGCGCGGGGATGCGCTGCGCGAGCGCCGTCTCCCACCAGACGGCGAACAGCCCGATCCCGACACCGGCCAGGGCCATCACGGCGTAGAGCACCACCAGCGGCGGGCCGGCGGCGTAGAGGGCGATGGCGCCCGGCCACGGGACTGCCGCCAGCATCCCGGCGAGCATGGGCCGCCGCGGTCGCCAGCGGGAGCCCATCACCGCGCCGGTGACCGTGCCAGCGCCCCAGGCGGCGTTGGTCAGACCGAAGACCGCGTCACTTCCGTAGACCTCACGCGCCACCGCCGCCCCGAGGACGAAAAAGGGTGCCAGCGCCAGCAGCAGCGCAGCCGAGAACGCGGCGATGGTGCCCCAGACCCAGGGCCGTTCCCGGACCGCCGTCCACCCCTCGCCGAGCTCGCCGCGCACGGTGCTGCGGACCGGCGCCTCGCCACGGGAGCGGGTTCGAACCCGGGAGAGCAGCACGGCAGACACCGCGAACGTGGCGGCGTCCAGGCCAAAGGCCGCTGCCCCGCCGACCCCGAGCACGAGCGCGGTAGCCAGCGCCGGGCTGGCGAAGGACGCGATCTCGCGGCTCACTCCGCCGAGGGCCTGCGCTCCCTGGATGTCCTTCTCCGGGACGGTCTGGGGCACCAGACCGGTGTAGGCGGGCCGGAAGAACGCCTCGGCGGTCCCGAACAGAAGCCCGATGACGACCATGTGCCACACCTGCACGACATCGGTGAGAATCAGCAGCGCCAGCGCGCCGTGCAGGACGCCGCGGACGACGTCGGCGACGACCATGACCGCCTGCCGCGGCAGCCGGTCGGCGAACACGCCGCCGACCAGCACGAAGAGCACTAGCGGCACGGCGTACGCCGCCAGCACCACGCCGACGTCGCTCGGGTTGCCGGTTCGCCTGGTGACGTAGAGGCCGATGGCCACGATCACCAGTGCGTCGCCCACCACGCTTGCCGACTGGCTCAGCCAGAGCAGGCGGAAGTTGCGGGAGCGCAAGGCCGAGAGCACTCAAGAACGCTAGCTGCGACAAGGCGCCGGCACCCGCCAATAACGGCCGGCGTACTCAGTTGGCGCTGAACGCCTGCGAGGTCAGGTCGAGCGCGGGCGGGGCAGCGAGCGCCCGCAGCAACCGGGTCTCCTGCCGGAGCAGCGACAGCTCCAGCCGCAGCCGCTCCGCGGCGTCGGTTGCGGCCAGCAGGCGCTGCTTGTCCGGGACGTCCACTACCACGGCCGCCGCCACCAGGTAGGACAGCATCAGCGGGTCAGTGGGCAGCTCCGGGACCTCGGGCGCCTCCGACGCCTCCGACGCCCGGCCCTGCGCCGCGCTCAGTGCGAGCAGGTATGCCGCGAAGCCGGCCCGCACCGGCGCCACGAGGGCCGCCGCCGCGCCGGTGTCCCCGACCTCCTCGGGCAGCTGGTCCACCTCGCCGGTCAGGTAGGGCCGGGACGTGTCCAGCTCGCGAACCCGGAACCGCGCACCGCCTGTCGTAACGATGTCGAACCGGCCGTCCTCGTACGGCTGGACCCGGCGCAGCTCGGCGGTGCACCCCACGTCGTGCAGGTCGGGAAGATCGGTCCCGAGCTCGCGGCCGGACCGGAGCGCAACCACGCCGAATCGGGCGCCAGCACCCGGGGCGGCGTCCACCAGCTCACGGACCAGCAGCCGGTAGCGCTCCTCGAAGACATGCAGCGGCAGCACCAGGCCGGGGAACAGCACGGTCGCCAAGGGGAAGAGCGGCAGCGAGTCGGTCACTGTGCCACCAGCCTACTCGGCGGGAACGTGCTCAGCTCGACAGTTGATGGCTCAGAACTGCCCCCAGGCCCTAGAGTGCGACGCTCGCCCGTCACCCGCGGGCGCTTAGGTGCGGCGGCGGGGGGCTACGGGTCGTGGCTCCGGTGCTGTTCATGGTGGTCGGCGGGCTGTTGGCCGGGGGAGCCTTCTCGGTGCTGCGCCAGCCCCGGCGCACCCGCGGTACCGTCGCCGTCGGGCTGCTGCTGGTGGTTCTGGCGCTGCTCTGCCTCGGGAACGGGCTGACGCGGTTGTGAGCCGGCCCGGCTTCACGCTGCTTCCGGCGGTGGATGTGGTCGCCGGCCGCGCGGTCCGCCTGGTCCAGGGCCGGGTCGCGAGCACCGTCGGTGACGGGGATCCTCTCGAGGTTGCTCTCGGCTTCGAGCGGGACGGTGCCAGCTGGGTGCACCTCGTCGACGTCGACGCCGCCTTCGGCCGCGGCAGCAATGCCGGGCTGCTGTCCGACGTCGTACGCCGGCTCGCTGTGACCGTGCAACTCTCCGCCGGCATCCGCGACGAAGCAGGGCTCGTCGCTGCGCTCGACACCGGTGCCGCGCGGGTGGTGCTGAGCACGTCGGCCCTGGAGGACACCCGGTGGGTGCGTACGGCGATCGCCCGGGCGGGGGACCGGCTCGCGGTCGCGCTCGACGTCCATGAGGGCCGGCTGGCGGGGCGGGGATCGCCTCGGGCCGGCGGTGAGCTACTGGAAACCCTGGCGTTCCTGGACGCTGCCGGCGCCACTCGGTACGTGGTCACCGATGTCAGTCGGGACGGGACCCTGGCCGGACCCAATCTCGAGCTGCTGCGCCGGGTTCGGGCAGCGACGGACGGGGCCCTCCTGGCCAGCGGCGGGATCGGCAGCCTCACTGACCTAAAAGACGTCGCCGACATCGCGGGGGTGGAGGGGGCGGTCATCGGCGCGGCGCTGGCAACCGGCGCATTTCGGCTGCCGGCCGCGCTGGCGATGGTGGCGACGGCGGGCTGAACAGGGGTCGACCCGTCCCGTCGACTGTCAGACTGGGCGCTCCAGCCAACGGAGTAGGTGGAAGGCGCCGGGTGTCCGAGGTCGTGGGTGGCTACCCAGCGGACACGCCGGCCGACACACCGCCCGAACCGCCGGCCGCCGTACGCACCGCGTCCATCCTGATGTACGTCGTCGCGGGCCTGGCGCTCGTGCAGGGTCTGTTGAGCTTCGTCGTCGCCGCAGTGGACCGCACCCGCCTGGCCACCGCACTGCTCGCGTTGGCCTTCGCCCTCGCCTACGTAGTGCTGGCGCGCAGGGTCCGCCAAGGCGATCGGACCGCACGCACTGTCGCCGTGGCGCTGTGCGGTCTCTCGGTCCTGGGTGACCTCGTGCAGCTGCGGGCCAACGCGGTGGGCGGCGTCGTCGGAGTCCTGCTCAACGGCGGGATCATCTTCCTGCTGGCGGTGCATCCGCGCAGCCGGGCGTTCTTCGGTACCCACGCTGGTTCCGGCCCGGCGTGAGCGCCGACCACCCACCGGCCCGCCGACCCCGCGGGCCGGTCGTGGCGGTCCTGCTCGACCTGGTCGGGGCGGCCCTGGTCCTGCTGGCCGCTGGGCGGCCATGGGCGCGCGCGTTGCTGGAGCGGCCGCCGCTGCCGACGGTCGCGGTGGCCGCCAGCGGCCGTTCCGTCGCCCCGGTGGCTGCCGCCCTCGGGCTGGTGGGGCTGGCCGGGGTGGTGGCGATCCTCGCGACACGGGGCGCCGGCCGGCTCGTCACCGGTGTACTGCTGGTCCTGGCCGGTGCCTGGGTGGTGGCGGCGTCCGTGGCGGTCGAGCTCGACCCGGGCGCGGCCCTGCGGCCGAGCGCCGAGCGGGTCTCCGGCGTACAGGGTGTCACCGCCGAAGGCATCCGGGTGACCACCTGGCCTCGGGTCTCCGTGGTTGGCGGCGCGCTCCTGTTCGCGGCCGGCGTACTCACGGCGGTGCGAGGGCGGCGCTGGGCCGCCCTGTCTGCGCGCTACGAGGCACCGGGAGCCGATCGGCCGGTTGCCCCGGCTGCACCGGCGGAGATCTGGAACGCCCTCGACCGTGGCGAGGACCCGACCCGGTAGCTTCGCGGAACCACCTCCCGTCGCCAGCCTCGACGCTACGGTGCATCCACCGCCGAGCCGAGCAGGGAGTGACCATGACCGAGGGACCAGGCCAGGGGGGCTTCGAGCCACCGGGCTCGACGTACGGCGGACATCCGACATCCGGCGGCCAGCCGCCGGCCGGCCCGCAACCACCGTTCGGGCCGCCACCGGGGTATCCGGGTGGTCCTGGCGCAGGCGTGGCTGGCGGCTCGGCCAAGGGCTTACTCCCGTCACTGTTCGACTTCAGCCTCTCCAGCTTCGTCGCCAACAAGGTGGTGACGGTCCTCTACGTCCTCATCGTGTTGATAACCGGGCCGTACACGCTGTTCCTCC
>JBPCOX010000149.1:0-6042 GCA_050999825.1 Mycobacteriales bacterium | reverse complement strand
TGTGGCGCAAAAGGGGAGTAAACCACCCCTCCTCGTCCCTAGCCCGCAAGACCTGCGGCTACGACCGGCTCCTGCAAGGAAGCGATCGCCCGGGTTCGGCTGGCACCGGGCGCCGGTGCGTGGACGGTCAACGGGCGGACGCTGCAGGAGTACTTCCCGAACAAGGTGCACCAGCAGCTGGTCCGCGAGCCGTTGGTGACTCTCGAGATGGCCGAGGCCTACGACGTCATCGCCCGGCTGTCCGGCGGCGGGGTGTCCGGCCAGGCCGGTGCCCTGCGGTTGGCGATCGCCCGGGCGTTGACCTCGGCCGATCTGGAGAACCGGCCGCCACTGAAGGCGGCCGGCTTCATGACCCGGGACCCGCGGGCCAAGGAGCGCAAGAAGTACGGGCTGAAGAAGGCCCGCAAGGCCCCCCAGTACTCCAAGCGCTGAGCCGCGGCGTCCCCCGATGGGACGGCTGTTCGGCACCGACGGCGTACGTGGGCTCGCCAACCGCGACCTGACGGCCGAGGGTGCGCTCGCGATCGCGGTCGCGGCGGCACACGTGCTCATCGAAGGCGCCGACGGCCCAGGGCGCCCGCGCGCGGTCGTGGGTCGCGACCCGCGGGCCTCCGGCGAGTTCCTGGAGGCCGCGGTGGTCGCTGGGCTGGCCAGCGCCGGCGTCGACGTCGTACGGCTGGGCGTGCTGCCGACCCCCGGGGTCGCCTACCTCACGGCCGCCCTGGGGGCCGGCCTGGGGGTCGTGGTCTCCGCCAGTCACAATCCCATGCCCGACAACGGGATCAAGCTGTTCGACGGCGCGGGCTTCAAGCTCGCCGACGCCGTCGAGGACGAGATCGAGGCCCTGCTGACGCAGGCCTGGCCGCGGCCGACCGGCGCCGGCGTGGGCCGGGTGTACGACGACCCCGCTGCGGTCGACCGCTATGCGGAGCACCTGCTCGGGACGCTGCCATGCCCGCTGGACGGCCTGCGGGTCGTCGTCGACTGCGCGCACGGCGCGGCATCGGCGGTGGCGCCCGAGGTGTTGCGCAAGGCCGGCGCGAACGTTGTCGAGATCGCCGCTGAGCCCACCGGCCTGAACATCAACGACGGCGTCGGCTCGACCCATCTGACGACGCTGGCAGCGGCGGTCCGCGGCAGCGGCGCGGACGCCGGTATCGCCCATGACGGGGACGCCGACCGCTGCCTGGCGGTGGACGCGGACGGCGACCTGGTCGACGGGGACGCCATCCTGGCGGTCTGCGCGCTCGCAGCCCGCTCCCGGGGCCAGCTCCCCGGCGACGCCGTGGTGAGCACGGTGATGGCCAACCTGGGGTTCCGCCAGGCGATGGCGGCTCACGGCATCCGGGTGGTCGAGACGCCGGTCGGCGACAAGTACGTCCTCGAGGCCATGCGGCGCGAGTCCATCGCGCTCGGTGGCGAGCAGTCCGGCCACCTGATCTTCCTCGACCATGCCACCACCGGCGACGGCCTGCTGACCGCCCTTCAGCTGCTCGCTCGACTCGCCGGCAGCCGTCAGCCGCTCTCGGAGCTGGCCGCGGTGATGAGTCGGCTGCCGCAGGTGCTGCGGAACGTCATGGTGGCCGACCGCGCCGCGGTCGCCGCCTCGGTAGACCTCGCCGACGAGGTCGACGCCGTCAGGGCAGAGCTCGGTGCCGACGGCCACGTCCTGGTGCGGGCGAGCGGCACCGAGCCCGTCGTCCGGGTGATGGTGGAGGCTCGCACCGAGAGGCTGGCCAACGACCTCGCGCAACGGCTGGTGCTGGCGGTCGAGGCGGCGGCGGGCTGATCCGCCGGCCAGCCAGCGAGGCATGCCATCACCGCTGGGCGTACGCCGTACCCTCGATCTCATGTGCGGAATCGTGGGTTACGTCGGCGACCGGTCAGCCGTCGAGGTCGTCATGGACGGCCTGCGCCGGCTCGAGTACCGCGGCTATGACAGCGCCGGGGTGGCCGTTCTCGACGGCGGGCTGACGGTGGAGCGCAAGGCCGGCAAGCTCGGAAACCTGGAGAAGGAGGTCGCCGAACGCCCGATGTCCGGCCGCACCGGCATCGGCCACACCCGGTGGGCGACCCACGGTGCTCCCACCGACCGCAACGCGCACCCGCACCGCAGCTGCGACGGCGCGGTGGCGGTGGTGCACAACGGGATCATCGAGAACTTCGCGGCGCTGCGCGCCGCCCTCGAGGATCGCGGTCACGAGCTGGCCAGCGACACCGACACCGAGGTGGTCGCCCACCTGCTCGAGGAGCGCTGGAGCCAGACCGGCGATCTCGCCGCGTCCATGCGGGCCGTCTGCCGGGAGCTGGAGGGTGCGTTCACGCTGGTGGCGGTGCACCGCGATACGCCCGACGTGGTCGTGGGGGCGCGCCGCAACTCGCCCCTGGTAGTGGGCCGGGGCCAGGGGGAGAACTTCCTGGCCAGCGACGTCGCAGCCTTCATCGCCCACACCCGCGACGCCGTGGAGCTCGGCCAGGACCAGGTCGTCGAGCTGACCGCCGACGGCTTCTCCGTCACCGACTTCGACGGCTCGCCGGTCGAGGTGCGTGAGTACCACGTGGACTGGGACCTGTCCGCGGCCGAGAAGGGCGGCTACGACTACTTCATGCTCAAGGAGATCGCCGAGCAGCCGGCGGCGGTGGCAGACACCCTGCGCGGCCGGCTCGGCGCGGACGGCCGGATCCTGCTCGACGAGGTACGGCTGTCTGACCAGGACCTCCGGGACATCGACAAGGTCTTCATCATCGCCTGCGGGACGGCGTTCTACGCCGGCCTGATCGCCAAGTACGCGATCGAGCACTGGACCCGGATCCCGTGCGAGGTGGAGATCGCCAGCGAGTTCCGCTACCGCGACCCGGTGCTGGACCGGTCCACCCTGGTGATCGCGATCAGCCAGAGCGGGGAGACGCTGGACACCCTGATGGCGGTCAAGCACGCACGGGAGCAGAAGGCCCGGGTGCTGGCCATCTGCAACACCAACGGCTCCACCATCCCGCGCGAGTCCGACGCGGTGCTCTACACCCGGGCCGGCCCGGAGATCGCCGTAGCCGGCACCAAGACCTTCCTCGCGCAGATCACCGCCACCTACCTGGTCGGGCTGGCCCTTGCCCAGGTGCGGGGCACGATGTACGGCGACGAGGTGGCGGTGCGGGTCGCCCAGCTCGAGGCGATGCCCGCCCTGGTGCAGCGCGTACTGGACACCGCCGAGCCGGTCCGGGCCCTTGCCCGCGAGCTGGCCGCCAACCCCACGGTGCTCTTTCTGGGCCGCCACGTCGGTTACCCGGTGGCGCTGGAGGGGGCGCTGAAGCTCAAGGAGCTGGCCTACATCCACGCCGAGGGTTTTCCGGCCGGTGAGCTCAAGCACGGCCCTATCGCGCTCATCGAGGAGGGCCTCCCGGTCGTCGTCGTCGTACCGTCCCCGCTCGGCCGCAACGTGCTGCACGGCAAGGTCATCTCCAACCTGCAGGAGGTCCGCGCCCGCGGCGCCCGGACGATCGTGATCGCCGAGGACGGGGATGACGAGGTCCTCCCCTACGCCGACGAGCTGATCCGGGTGCCGCGGACGCCGACCCTGCTCGCGCCGCTGGTGACGACCGTGCCGCTGCAGATCTTCGCCTGCGAGATGGCGCAGGCCCGCGGCCGGGACGTGGACCAGCCTCGCAACCTGGCCAAGTCCGTCACCGTCGAGTGAGCCGCCGCCGGTCAGCGAAGCTCGTCGGCCAGCAGGTCCATCAGCAGCCCGTCGCGCCAAACGCCGGCCGGATCTCGCCAGTACCGGCGCAGCACGCCGACCGGGCGGAAGCCGACCTTGGCGTAGCAGCGGATCGCGGCGGCGTTTTCGGCGGCCGGGTCGATCGTCAACCGGTGGTGGCCGCGGTCGTGCACCAGGTGACGGACGATCGTTGCGACGGCGTCGGTGCCCAGCCCCCGGCCGTGCCAGTCCGGGTGCAGGAACAGGTCCACGCCGGCATGCCGGTAGTCGGGCTCGTGCTCCTCGGCGTACTGGAGCATCCCGATGACCTGTCCTTCGACCACGACCGCGTAGCGGACGGCGGAGGGGTCGTCCTGCCAGGGCCAGCCGTCGCGGTTCTGCTCGTTTCCCCACCAGCGCGCCACCTCGGGAGTGGCCAGCGCCGCCCGCAGCGCAGGGACGTCGTCCTCGGCCAGCGCCCGCAGCACCACCTGCTCGCCCCGCAGCTCGTCGGCCACCTCGACATGCTGGCACGCCCGGGGAGCTCGTGGCCGTGACCGGCGTCGGGCACGACGTCGAGGTCGTGGTCGAGTCATGAGGTCGGTCTATCCGGTCGCCGAGGTACGCGCGGCGGAGGCCGCGCTGATGGCGCAGCTGCCCCCGGGTGCCCTCATGCAGCGAGCCGCCGCCGGGCTGGCCCGCCGGATCGCGGCGCTGCTCGGCTCGGTGTACGGCGCCCGCGTGGTGCTCCTCGTCGGCGCGGGCAACAACGGTGCCGACGCTCTGTGGGCCGGCGTCCGGCTGGCCGGTCGAGGAGCGGCCGTGACAGCGCTCCGCCTGGGTACGCCGGAGGCCGAGGCGCACACCGCGCTGCTCCGGGCCGGTGGCCGGTCGACCGAGGGCCAGGACCCCGCCAGCGGCGCGCTGCTCGAGGCCGCCGATGTCGTCGTCGACGGGCTGGTCGGCATCGGCGGTCGTGGCCCGTTGCGCGCCGAGGGCGCGGCGGTTGTGGAGCAGTTGGCCCGGACCTCGGCGCCGGTGGTGGCGGTCGACGTACCGAGCGGGGTGGACGCCGACTCCGGGCGGGTGGAGGGCGCGGCGGTGCGAGCCGACGTGACGGTCACGTTCGGCGCCTACAAGCCCGGCCTGGTCGTTTCACCGGGCGCGGCGTACGTCGGGTTGCTGGAGCTGGTCGATATCGGGCTCGGTCCGCATCTGCCGGCCGTCGGGACGGAGCTGCTGGACGCCGCGGACGTCGCCGCGCGACTGCCCGTCCCGGCGGGTGAACAGACCAAGTACACCCGCGGGGTGGTCGGTGTGGTGGCCGGCAGCGACGCCTACACCGGCGCCGCGGTGCTCGCCACCGGCGGGGCGGTGCGCGCGGGCGCCGGCATGGTGCGCTACGCCGGTCCGCCGCGGGCGGCCGAGCAGGTGCGGTCCCGCTGGCCGGAGGCCGTGGTGACGGCGGTTCCGGCGGGCGCGTCGGGCAGCGCGGCCGACCCCGACGCCGTGCTCGCCGCCGGCCGGGTGCAGGCCTGGGTGGTAGGGCCGGGCCTTGGCACCGACGACGACGCGGCCGCGGTGGTCGAGGCTGTCCTGGGGACCGACGTGCCGGTGCTGGTGGACGCCGACGCCCTCACCGTGCTGGCCGAGCACCGCGACTGGCTGCAACGGCGTACGGCGCCCACGCTGCTCACCCCGCACGCCGGCGAGTTCGTCCGGCTGATGGGTGTCGAGCGTGGGCAGGTCGAGGCGGACCGGTTGGCGGCGGCCCGCCGGGCGGCCGCCGAGCTCGGGGCCACCGTCCTGCTCAAGGGCAGCACAACGGTGGTGGTTTCCCCGGGGGGCCGGGCGCGGGTCAACACCACCGGCTCGGCCTGGCTCGCCACCGCCGGCAGCGGTGACGTGCTCTCGGGCGCGGGCGGTGCGCTGCTCGCCGGTGGGCTCTGCGGGCTCGACGCCGGCTCCTGCGGCGCCTTCCTGCACGGCCTGGCCGGCCTGCTGGCGGGCACCGGGGCGGGGGGTGCGCAGGCTCCGATCGCGGCCGCCGACCTGTTAGCGTCGTGGGGCGACGCCGAGCGCGCCGTCCGCGCGCGTCCATGA
The DNA here is from genome assembly GCA_050999825.1 of Mycobacteriales bacterium. Classification (GTDB taxonomy): domain Bacteria; phylum Actinomycetota; class Actinomycetes; order JALYNC01; family JALYNC01; genus JBPCOB01. The sequence goes on along the minus strand of JBPCOX010000149.1, from coordinate 247 downwards.
CCGCCCGGGGCCTGCCGTGACCGTCGCTGCGCTGCCCGCCGAAGCCGTCATCGACCTCGGCGCCGTCCGCGACAACGTCGCCGCCCTGCGCGCCGCCGCTCCGGGCGCCCAGCTGCTCGCCGTCGTCAAGGCCGATGGCTACGGGCACGGCATGGTGCCCGTGGCCCGGGCAGCACTGGCCGGTGGCGCCGACTGGCTCGGCGTCGCCTTCCTCACCGAGGCCATGGCCCTGCGCGCCGCCGGAATT
>JBPCOX010000090.1:0-3074 GCA_050999825.1 Mycobacteriales bacterium | reverse complement strand
GGGCGATCGCGGTGTCGCGCAGCCGCCCGGTCAGCGCCAGGGTGCGCAGCATCGCCCGCGGCACGTGGCGCGGACCTTTCGCGCTGCTGCCCAGCTCTCGCTGGCTGAACGCGGCCAGCTCGTCCATGGTCAGGTTGTCCGGGCCACCCACCTCGAGCACCTGACCCCGCCGCTGTGAGTCGGTGGCAGCCCCGGCAACGACGGTGGCTACATCGGTGACGGACACGAAGTTGACCGGGTTGGTCCCACGGCCGAAGACCAACGGGCGGCCGGTGTGAGCGGCCGACCGGCGCATCAGCTCCACGTACAGCTCGATGAAGGCGGTCGCGCGGACGATGGTCCACTTCACGTCGCTGCGCCGCAGGCGTTCCTCAGCGGCGGCCTTCATGCGGAGCAGCTCGATGGGGTGGTCCGGCGCGGCGCCGACGACCGACACGAGTACCACGTCGGCGCCCCCAGCCGCCGCGGCGTCGATCAGGTTGGCGTTGCCGTCCCGGTCCACCGAGCGCGGCGTCACCCCGCCGGGACCGGCGAACCCGTGCACGGCCGACACCACGGTCGTGGCACCAGCGACCGCCGGAGCCAGCGAGGCCGCTTCGCGGACGTCTCCCCGTACGACATCGACGAGCGGCCCTGCCACGGCCGCGGCGCGCGCCGGATCGCGGGTCAGCACCCGTACTTGGCGACTCTCGTCGGCGAGCCGCCGTACGACGAGCGCGCCCAGCCGGCCGGTGCCGCCGGCGACGAGGATCATGGTGCGGCCCTGACCTGCGCTCGTACGGCGGCGTCGACGTCGCCCCCGCCGTCCTGCACGGGCTCGAGGTAGAAGCGCGCCCATGAGGCCCGCCCGGAGGTGACCCCGAAGATGATGACTCCGCGCATGAGGTGGCGGCTGCCGTCGCGCCTCGTGCCGGACATCTCCCACTCGCTCCAGAGCGTGCCCGCGGCCGCCGCCGACCGCAGAACGACGGCTCGCAGGTCGGGCACCCCGGCAAACAGCTGCGTCCAGTTCGCCCGGACCTGCCCCCGCCCGGTGAAGTCGCGCGCCGGATGGGCGGGCGTCTCGTTGACGTAGTCGTCCGTGAAGCAGTCCGCGAGCGCGTCGAGGTCGTGGGAGTTGGCTGCGTCCTGCAGCCGCTCCAGCAGCGGCAGCGACGACGTCTTGGGATCCATCCAGCGCTCCCGCCAGAAACTAATACAGTAGCCTGTATCGAATGCTGTCGAGCATGGAAGAGCCGTCGTCGCCTGTCAAGGCGGTGCGCCGCTACGACGTCAGCGGCCGCCGTGACCGTGCGCTGCGCAACCGCGAGAACCTGATCGAGGTCGCGGAGCGACTGTTCCTGCGAGACGGCTACCCCGCCACGACGGTGGGTCGCATCGCCGCCGCTGCCGGCGTCTCGAACGAGACGGTCTACAAGGCCTTCGGCGGCAAGGCAGGCATGGTCCGGGCGATCCAGGAGAACCGCCTGCTGGGTGCCGGACCGATCCCGGCACCGGACCGATCAGACGAGATCTCCGCCACCGAGCGCGATCCGGCCGCAATGCTGCGCGGGTGGGCGACGCTCGCGACGGAGGTCGCTCCTCGAGTAGCGCCGATCATGCTGCTGGTGCGCTCTGCGGCGGCCACCGATGCTGACATGGCGGCCCTGATGACCGACATGGCCAGCCAGCGGCTCGACCGGATGGCGCACAACGCCCGTCGGCTCGCCGTACGAGGGAGCCTTCGCCGCGGCGTCACGCTGGAACGCGCTCGCGACGTCCTGTTCGCCTACACCGCTCCGGAGCTCTACGAGGTGCTGGTGATCCACCGCCGCTGGTCGTTGGAGGAGTTCGGCGACTTCATCTATCGGGGACTCGTCGCGGAGCTGCTCGAGCGGTAGCGGATTCCCTCGCTGAATCGATGATGGATGTCATCGACAGGTGCTGACGCGTGAATCTGGTTAGCCGCGGCACCTGGGCGTCGCCGGCGCGCGCTGCGGCTGGCTTGTCGTGTGTCCGTACGGCGTGTCGGACCCGCCAACCTCGCCCGAGCCGCGGGACTTGCCGGGCATGCGGTGTGCTGGGCGAGCCCGAACGCGTCAGGCGATCTTCCAGGTGTCGCCGCTGTGCAGGAGCGCCGAGATGTCGGCCGCGTCGGAGGTGGCTGAGGCGAGCTCGAGCTGCTCGCGCATCAGGTCGTCGTACACCGGCCGGCGTACGGACCGGAACACGCCGATCGGCGTCGCGTCGGCCAGCCGGGAGAGCATGAAGGCCATCGCCGGCTCGTCGGCGCCGGGATCGTGGACCAGCAGTGCATCCTCGCCGACGGTCGCGACGTCGACGACCTCGAGCACGCCCTGCCCGGTCACCCGGACCCCCTTGGCCAGGTCGGTGCCGAAGCGCACCGGCTGCCCCGCCACCAACCGGATGGTCGCGTCGTCGCGGGTCTCCGGGTCCTTCATCGCCTCGAAGGTGCCGTCGTTGAAGATGTTGCAGTTCTGGTAGATCTCCACGAACGCCGTACCCCGGTGCGCGGTCGCCGCCCGCAGCACCTCCTGCAGGTGCTTTCGGTCGGAGTCCATCGTTCGGGCCACGAACGAGGCCTCGGCGCCCAGCGCCAGCGACACCGGGTTGAACGGGTGGTCCAGCGAGCCGAGCGGGGTCGACTTGGTGATCTTCCCGAGCTCGGACGTCGGCGAGTACTGCCCCTTGGTCAGCCCGTAGATCCGGTTGTTGAACAGCAGGATCTTGAGGTTGACGTTGCGGCGCAGGGCATGGATCAGGTGGTTGCCACCGATCGAGAGGCCGTCGCCGTCACCGGTGACCACCCACACCGACAGGTCCGGCCGGCTGGCGGCCAGGCCGGTCGCGATCGCCGGCGCGCGGCCGTGGATCGAGTGCATCCCGTAGGTGTTCATGTAGTAGGGGAACCGGGACGAGCAGCCGATCCCGGAGACGAAGACGATGTTCTCCCGGCGCAAGCCCATCTCGGGCATGAACTGCTGGACGGCGGCCAGGATCGCGTAGTCGCCGCAGCCCGGGCACCAGCGGACCTCCTGGTCGGTCTTGAAGTCCTTGGCGCTCTGGCGCTCGGA
>JBPCOX010000084.1:0-4330 GCA_050999825.1 Mycobacteriales bacterium | reverse complement strand
CGAGTGTGGGTTTTGCGTCCCCCTCCCCATCCCCCCTTCTTTGCCCGTTTGGTCTCTGGGTTGGTTCCTCCCCCCCCCCCCCCCCCCCCCCCCCACGGCTTTGTGCCGGTCAGGGGTCGATGACCTGGAGCGACCCCTGCGGGACGGCGCCAGCGACAAAGACGCGACCCGTCCCCGGGTCCACGGCCACGGAGTTCGGCTGACGCACGGTCGGCAGCGCCGAACCCGTCCGCCGCAGCGGGGAGCCGTCGAAGCGGACCAGCTCGTTGCTTGCGGTGAGGGTCACCCAGAGCTGGTGGCGGGTCGTGTCGAAGGCCAGCCCGTAAGGCGCTCCGGGCAGCGCCAGGCGGGCCAGCTGACGAGGCTTCGGTGCCAGGGCGTAGACCAGCAGAGCTCCGCCCCGCGTGTCGGCCACGACCAGATGGCCCTCGTCGACAGTGATCGCGTGCGTCGGCCCGTTTCCGGCCGGCAGCCGGGCCAGCTCGTGCAGCGAGGTGGCGTCGTAGACGAACAGCTCGGCCCCGCGGACGTCGACCACGCCAACCCGATCCCCCGCCGCCGCCACCCCGCCGGGCTGGATCGGCCCTGCGAAGCGCCTGATGACCCGGTCGCCGTCGACCACTGACACCGAACCGCCCAGCTCGTCGGCGACGAAGTTGTGGCCGGCGGCAGTATCCGCGTCGTGCGGCTGGCGTCCCACGGCGGCCTGCGCGATGACCACCCCTGCGGGAAGCCGGACCTGCAGCAGCAGGTCGGTATCCTCACCGGGGACCAGGACCGGCTCACCGGCGCCGGCGATCGTCAGATGCCGGGCGCTGGCGGGAAGCGGGACGAGACGCAGCAGCCGACCGGCGCGTCCGTCGACCAGGGCCAGCCGGTCGGGCCTGCGCAGAGCCACGGCGACCAGGCCGGTGCCCGGGTCGACGGCCAGTCCCTCCGGCGTGTCACCCAGCGGGATCACCTGGCCGACGGGGGTGCTGCTCAGAGCCGGCGCCCGAGCCGGTTCTGGTGCCGGCGGCAGCACGCGGCCCGGCTGGCCGGGCGAGCACGCCGCGGCGAGGGCCGCGGCTATCAGCAGTCGCGTGAGCCGTCTCCCCGGCTGCGGCGCGGGCACCATGCCGTTGATTCTCGCGCTCCGGCGAGCCGGCTGCCCGGAACCGCGGGAGAATCGTCAGGCGCGTCGCGCGACTGGCCTGTCGTGGCTGACACCCTGGCAGGGTGCGGTGGCGCGGGCTCCTGACAGCAGCGGCGGGCGCGCTCGTCGCGATCGTGGCCGTCGAGTCGCGGGTGGTGCGGCAGGGGGGAGTAGGGCCCGGCCGCTATGGGCTGCTCGCCCTGATCCTGCTCTGGTGGGCGCTCGCTCTGGCCGGATCATGGCTGTTGCTGCGGGCCCGCCCGGTCCGGGTGGCCATGGGCCTGGTCTTCGTCGGACTGGTGGCGCTGCAGCTCGCCGCCTTCACCCGTGGCACCCAGCTCTCCGACGACCTCTACCGCTACGCCTGGGACGGCCGGGTCCAGGCCGCCGGCATCGACCCCTACCGCTACCCGCCGTCGGCGGCGGAGCTGCGGGAGCTGCGTGACCCCTGGCTCTGGCCGGACGTCGCGACCTGTGCAGGCCTCGGCAAGCGCGACGCCGAGTGCAGCCGGATCAACCGCCCCGACGAGCGCACGATCTACCCGCCGGTCGCCGAGGCGTGGTTCACCGTCCTACACCTGCTTCCGGGTGGCCGCCGGGAGCACCACCAGCAGCTGTACGCCGGGCTGGTCTCGCTCGGGCTGACGGCGCTGCTGGCGGCGCTGCTGCGGCGCCGCGGCCGCGACCCGCGGCTGGTGGCGCTCTACGCCTGGTCGCCGCTGGCCGGCCTGGACATCGCCTCGGACGCCCATGTGGACGTGCTGGCGGTCCTGTTCGGTGTGGGAGCGCTGGCGCTGGTCGGTCGCCGCCGTCCCGCGCTGGGCGGGGCCATCCTGGGCGCCGCGATCGCGGTGAAGCTCTACCCGGTGCTGCTGCTGCCGGCGGCCCTGCGCCGGCGACCGTTCCTCGTCGGTGGCGCGGCGGCCGCTGTGATCGGTGTGTTGTACCTCCCGCACGTGCTCTCGGTCGGTCCGCGGGTGCTGGGCTACCTGCCCGGCTACCTGCGCGAGGAGCACTATGACGGCGGCGGGCGGTTCGTGCTGCTGAGCCTGATGGGTCTGTCCGGTCGCACCGCCACCGCGGCGGCGGTGGCAATACTGGCCGCGGTGGCCGTGGCGGTGCTGCGGTCCCACCCGGCCCGGCTACCGGTGGGCCTCGCCGCACTCTGGACGGTGGGAGCTGCACTGCTGGTCGCCAACCCGGTGCAGCCGTGGTACTCAATCCTCCTCGTCGCGCTCGCCATCCTGGAGGGCCGGCCGGAGTGGCTCGCCGTGTCGGTGGCGGCCTACCCGACGTACTTCACGGCGCTGCTGCGCGACGCTCCGGCGCGGGAGGTCGGCGGCGGCAGCTACGCCGCCGCGGCGCTGGTCGTGCTGACCGCGGCCCTGGTGCGTTCGCGGCACCGGCCTGGCGTCGTAGGGACCGTCGGTCGTCGGGGTCGGTGAGCCGGCCGACCGGCACGTCACTACGCTGCCTGCCATCCCAGCGGTACGACGACGAGGACACGCGTGGACCTGTACGAGTACCAGGCGAAGGAGCTCTTCGCGTCCTACGGCGTGCCGGTTCCGGCCGGGCGGGTGGCCAGCACCCCGGCGGCGGCGCGGGCGGCGGCCGAGGACCTCGGTGGTCGGGTCGTCGTCAAGGCGCAGGTGCAGGTGGGTGGTCGGGGTAAGGCGGGCGGCATCGCGCTGGCCGACGACCCCGACCAGGCAGCCGCTCTGGCCGAGCGCATCCTCGGCATGGACATCCGGGGTCACGCCGTGCACAAGGTGCTGGTCGAGGAGGCCAGCGACATCGCCGAGGAGTACTACGTCTCCCTGCTGCTCGATCGGGCCGGCCGCGGCTACCTGGCGATGGCCAGTGTCGAAGGCGGCGTGGAGATCGAGGAGGTGGCCGCCACCCGCCCCGAGGCGTTGGCGAAGATCCCTGTGGACCCGCTGACCGGTGTCGATGCCGTCACCGCGCGCGAGATCGCCACGGCGGCGCGACTGCCGGCAGCGGCGGTCGACGGTGCCGCCGACCTGATTGGCAAGCTGTGGGACGTCTTCGCCGGGGCGGACGCCACCCTGGTGGAGGTCAACCCGCTCGTGCTCACGGCGGCCGGTGAGGTCAAGGCGCTCGACGGCAAGGTCACGATCGACGACAACGCCCTCTACCGGCATGGCGACCTGGCCGCCCTCCAGGACACCGCGGCCGTCGACCCGCTGGAGCGGCTGGCGAAGGAGAAGGACCTCAACTACGTCAAGCTCGACGGCTCGGTCGGGATCATCGGCAACGGTGCCGGCCTGGTCATGAGCACGCTGGACGTCGTGACCTACGCCGGCGAGGAGTTCGGCGGCGTACGCCCGGCCAACTTCCTCGACATCGGCGGCGGCGCCTCGGCGCAGGTGATGGCCGACGGCCTGGACGTCGTGCTGCGCGACCCCTCGGTCCGCAGCGTGTTCGTCAACATCTTCGGCGGCATCACCGCGTGCGACGCCGTGGCGAACGGGATCGTCCAGGCCCTGGCCCTTCTCGGCGACGAGGCGACCAAGCCGCTCGTCGTACGGCTCGATGGCAACAACGTCGAGGAGGGGCGGGCGATCCTGGCCGAGGCCGACCTCCCCCTTGTCCATTCGGCCGACACGATGGACGGCGCGGCCCGCTCGGCCGCCCAGCTGGCCGCGGCGGGGGCCTGACGATGGCGATCTTCCTCGACGAGACCAGCCGGGTGCTGGTGCAGGGCATGACCGGCGCCGAGGGCACCCGGCACACCCGGCGGATGGTGGCCAGTGGCACCGACATCGTCGCCGGGGTCACGCCGGGCAGGGGCGGCCAGTCGCTCGATGGCATCCCGGTCTTCGGCTCGGTGCCGGCGGCGGTGGCGGCGACCGGCGCGGACGTCGCCGTGGTGTTCGTGCCGCCGCGGTTCGCGAAGGCCGCGGTGCGCGAGACGATCGATGCCGGCGTACCGCTCTGCGTCGTGATCACCGAGGGCATCCCGGTCCACGACACGACCGAGTTCTACGCGTACGCCGGCGCGCTGGGCGGGCGGACCCGGATTCTGGGTCCCAACTGTCCCGGTCTGATCAGTCCCGGCCGCTCCAACGCCGGGATCATTCCCGCGGACATCACGACGCCCGGCCGGATCGGGCTGGTGAGCAAATCCGGCACGTTGACCTACCAGATGATGTACGAGCTGCGCGACGTGGGGTT
>JBPCOX010000229.1:0-2869 GCA_050999825.1 Mycobacteriales bacterium | reverse complement strand
GGCAACAACCACGAGGTGCTCCTGATCGAGCGGGACGTGAAGGGAATCAAGCCCGACAGCGTTCCGGACGCCGAGTGGCTGCTCGCGGACGCGTGCGAGATCTCCACGCTGGAGCGCGCCGGGCTGCAGCGCACTCAGGTCGTGGTGGCCGCCACCGGCGACGACAAGGTAAACCTGGTGGTGTCGCTGCTGGCCAAGACCGAGTACGGCGTGCCCCGCGTCGTGGCGCGGATCAACCACCCGAAGAACGAGTGGCTGTTCAACGAGTCCTGGGGTGTGGACATCGCCGTGTCCACCCCGCGGCTGCTCTCGGCGCTGGTCGAGGAGGCGGTCACCGTCGGGGACGTCGTGCGGCTCATGAGCTTCCGGCGCGGCGAGGCCAATCTCGTCGAGCTGACGATGCCACCCGACGTACCGCTGATCGGCGAGCGGGTGGGCAGCGTGCGCTGGCCGCCGGACTGCGCCCTCATGGCCATCCTGCGCGGCGGCCACGTGCTCGTCCCCGGGGCCGACGACCCGCTCGAGGCCGGCGACGAGCTGCTGTTCATCGCCGCGCCCGACGTCGAGGGGCAGCTGCACGACCTGTTGGTATCGGGCTGACCGCCGCAGGCGGCGGCTAGGACGCCGTCGGCTGCAGCTCGTAGACCGGGTTGTACATCACCCGGCGGCCGTCCGCGTAGGTGAGCCGACCGCGAGCCAGCACCACCCGCCCGGGGCCGATGCCGCCGATGCGGCGGCGGCCCAGCCACACCAGCGAGACCGTGCCGGTGCCGTCCCACAGCTCCGCCTCGACCGTCGGTACCCCACCGACGGGCCGCAGCGTCACGGCGCGCAGCGTCCCGGCGATGCAGACCTTCTCGCGGTCGCCGCAGTGGGTGACCGGGCTCGCCCCCAACGTCGAGGCGTGATCACGCAGCTTCTCGGCGTCGAGCTGACCGGGGTCGGCGGCCAGCCGATGCAGAGCCCGCCGGATCCGGCTGCCCGGACCGTGGCGGTGACCCCCGCGCCCGTCCATCAGTGGATCTCCGTGATCTCCGGGCCGCGCTCGAAGGGTTCCAGTCCGGCGTTGGCCGTCCCGGCGGCCTCCAGCGCCTCCTTGGGCAGTCGCAGCGGCAACGCGTCCCGCGGTGCCATCGCCTCCCCGCCGCGGACGACCACCATGTGCCCGAACGCGTCCTCGAGCCGCGCCGCCGGAGTGGGGTCGGTCGCCGCCGGGCCGGTGATGACCCCGCGAAGGAACCACCGCTGCCCGTCCACGCCGAGGAACCGAGCCGGCTGCAGCCCGGAGGGCTCCGACGGAACCTGGGCGTGCAGCTCGGTCCCGAAGCGCCCCGCCGCCTCCTCCGTGACGCCGCCGGCCTCCTTGACCGAGGCGGCGATCTCTGCACGGACCTCCGACCACAGACCCTCCCGGCGGGGCGCCGCGAAGGCGCTGACCTGCAACGCGCCATCGTCGTACATCAGTGTTGCGGCGACCACCTGGGAATCCTCGCCGACCTCCACGCGAACCTCCATGTCCTCGTAGACAGGCACCTGCAGGCTGCCCAGGTCCAGTCGGGCGATGTCGTCCGCAGGCGCGTCGTCGGCGTCCCAGGGGCCGCCCATCGCGGGTTCGCCGGCTGCGGGCTCCTCCTTGGCGAGCTCTTCCTCCTCGACCGGAAGGTCTACGGCCGGGATCGCCGGCTCGTCCCGGCGGCGGCGTCGGAACATGGATCAGTCCCCTTCGGATGCGCGGTCGGATGTCGGCGGGAGGTAGCCACCGGTGGACCCGAAGCCGCCCTCTGCTCGAACGGACGTCGGCAGCTCCGGCACCTCGGTGAAGCGGACCCGCTCGACCCGCTGCACCACGAGCTGGGCGATCCGGTCGCCACGGCGGAACCGCACCGGCTCCTTCGGGTCCAGGTTGATCAGGGTGGCGCGGATCTCGCCTCGATAGCCCGCGTCGACGGTGCCGGGTGCGTTGACCAGCGAGATGCCGAGCCGCGCCGCCAGCCCGGAACGGGGGTGCACGAAGGCGGCGTACCCCTCGGGCAGCGCCAGCGCCACCCCGGTAGGTACGACGGCCCGCTCCCCCGGCGCCAGCTCTACGTCGACCGCCGTCACGAGGTCCGCACCCGCGTCCCCCGGATGGGCGTACGCCGGCAACGGGAGGTCCGGGTCCAGCCGACGCAACAGCACTTCGAGCTCATCTGTCACCGCTGCCAACCTACCTGCTGCGCCGCCAGCGGCAGCGGGCCGCCGCCCCGGAGGACGACGGCCCGCGACCAGGTGCCGGCTAGGGCAGCAGGAAGTCCATCGCCGGGGTGTTGTCGAGCGGGTACAGGTAGGACTGGAGCTCCGTCACCATCTTCGGCCGGTCCTGCGAGTCACCGAAGGTGAACGCCGACGCGTCGAAGAAGTGGGTACCGGCCGTAGCCGTTACCTGGCGCGGTCGCTGCTGGTCACCGGTGCCGCCCTGCAGTGCCTTGAGGAACGCCGCATTGCCGGGGAAGAGCTTCGGTGCCGTAATGGTGACCGTGCCGTTGACCATGTCAACCTTGCCTGTCGTGTTCGTGCCGTTGGCGCCGAACGCGAGGCACTTGTCCCCGCCGCTGGCCGGCGGCGCGTAGCAGTCGGTCACCAGGGTGTCGTAGTCGTTGTACTTGAAGGTCCAGCCGAAGGCTGGGCTGTAGCGGGCGATGACCGCGTGCACCTGGTAGCCGCCGGTGAACCGCAGCACGTAGAGCAGCGATCCGGACTTGGTGTCGGCTATCGCCTTGTCCAGGTTGGCCTGCGAGAGGTTCGCGAGCTTCATCTCGACGTCGAACCCTGCGGTCCCCTTGGAGTCCGGCAGGATACGGACCGAGGTCAGGTCCAGGGCCGACTCGTT
>JBPCOX010000205.1:0-3104 GCA_050999825.1 Mycobacteriales bacterium | reverse complement strand
CGCAGCCTGCGGGCGCCGAAGCCGATCACCTCGGCGGTGATGTCGCGGATCGGCCAGACCAGGCGACCGCGGAACCGGTCGATCAGCCCGCGCTGCGCCTGGCTGGCCAGCCCGCCGGTCAGCAGCTCGGCGTCACTGAAGCCCTCGCCGCGCAGGTGGCGGGTGAGCACGTCCCAGCGGGCCGGCGCATAGCCCACGGCGTACGGCTCGACCGCCCCATTGGAGAAGCCGCGCTCGGCCAGGAAGTCCCGGGCGATCTTCGCCTCTGCGGAGTCGGCGAGCTGGCCGGTGTAGAAGGTGGCCGCGGCGGCATGGGCGGCAAGCAGCCGCTGGCGCTGGCCCTGCGCCTGGCGGGGGGCGGCGCCGCCCTGCTCGTAGGTGAGTGACACCCCGGCCCGCGACGCCAGCGCCTCTACCGCCTCGGGGAACGTCAGGTGCTCGGTCTTGCGGACGAAGTCGAAGACGTCGCCGCTCTCGTCGCAACCGAAGCAGTGGAAGAAGCCCAGCGCGGTGTTGACACTGAACGACGGCGTCTTCTCGTCGTGGAACGGGCAGAGCCCCTTGACCCGGTTCGGCCCGGCGGGACGCAGCTGCAGGTGCTGGCCCACCACGTCGGCGATCGGCGACCGCTCGCGCACGCGAGAAACGTCCTCGGCGCGGATGCGGCCGGCCACCTGCGCCTCCCGCCGTACGACGCTTGGCCCCGAGCGGGACCGGCCGGAATTGTAGGCTTCGCGGCCGGAGGGGGGTGCCGGCCGTGGATGGCCTCCGGTGGATAGTCGCCGTCGCCGCGACCGTCGTCGGGCTCACCGGCTGCGGTTCCGGCGGGCTGCCAACCCGCCCGCTCGCCGCCCCAGCAACCGGCGTCATCTCCCCGCCGGTCCCGTCGCCGATCCGATCGGCGGCCCACCCGACGCCGCCATCGCCGCTGCACCCGACGCCGGGCACGGCTGCGGCACGGTTCGTCCTTCCGGTGGCCGGCTGCCCGGTCAGCTATGGGCGCAGCCACCATGACTATCCGGCAACGGACATCTTCGCCGGCGCCGGCTGCTCGGTGGTCGCACCGTTGGCAGGCCGCGTGGACGAGGTGACCTACGTCGACCGGTGGAATCCGTCGACCAACCTCGGTGCCGATCGCGGCGGCCTGGCTGTGTCGGTCGTTGGCGTGGACGGCGTCCGGTACTACGGCTCGCACCTGTCCTCGGTGGCGGCCGGCGTACGGCCCGGGCTGCTGGTGCATGCCGGCCAGCTGCTCGGCCGGGTGGGTAGCACCGGCAGCGCCCGCGGTCTCGCGCCGCACCTGCACCTCGGCATCTCCTGGCCCACACCGGCCGGCATCTGGTGGGTACGCCGGGGCGAGGTCTATCCGTGGCCCTACCTCGACTCCTGGCGGACAGGTGGCTCGCTCTCCCCCGCCCGAGCGGTCGACGCGCTTCGGGCCCGGCTGGGCGTGGTGCCGCCCTGCTCGTCGTACTGCTGACGAGCTCAGCGCTCGAAGGTGACGGTGCAGGGCTTGCAGACGAGCAGGTAGTGCGGGCCGAGGGGCGGGAGATCGAACTCAGCACCCCGCCGCTCGAAGCCGAACCGCTCGTAGAACCCGACGGCGCTGGTCCGCGCGTTGCACCACAGCAGCGGTACGCCGCGCCGGCGCAGCTCCTCGAGACCGCGCGCGAGGATCTCCACCCCGTAGCCCTCGCCGCGGGCGGCCGGCGCCGTCGCCATCCCCCGCAGCCGCCATGCGGGCACCCTGTCGAGCGCCTCAGGAAAGAACGTCGCGCAGCCGACCACGGCACCCGACTCGTCGTAGGCCGCCAGGTGCAGCGTCTCGGGATCGTCGTCCTGCGGGTACGCCGCCGCGCCCATCGGCTGGCCAGGCCGCAGCACGGCGTGCCGTAGGGGCCGGATCACGCCCACGAGGACCGAATCGACCGCTCTCACCGGGCTCCCAGCCGGTACTGCCAGGCCCGCGCCGAGACGTCGGTCAGCGAAGCCACCTGGTCGACCACCACCCGGAGCCGACCGGCGTCGTCGGCGGCATCGAGGTACGCCGGTCGCAACGCCTGCTCCAGCGCCTCCGGCGCCCGGTCGACGAGGACGGCCACCAGCTCGGCGACCAGCTCGCGCTCGCGCGCGCGCGACGCCAGGGCCGTCTCCCGGCCCAGGACGTAGTGGGCCGTCACCCCCTTGAGCAGCGCACACTCGGCCCGCGTCGGCTCGGGTACGACGAGATCGGCCGCGTACCGGGTCAGCGCGCCGCCACCGGCAGCGGCCCGCGTCGCGGTCAGCGCCGAGGCGCAGAAGCGCGCGATCAGCTCGCTGGTCATCCGCTTCAGCGCGACCAGCGACGGCAGGCTGCCGTCGTAACGCCTGACCCACCAGGGCAGCGCGACCAGCTCGGCGAGGACGGGCTCGAGGTCGGTCGGCGCCAGCTCGGAGTAGAGCCCCGACGTCGTCTCCGCCAACGCCCGGCGCTCCGCCGGGTCGAGCAGCTGGTCGAGCCGGCACAGTCCGGCGTACACCCCGTCCTCCAGGTCGTGGACGGAGTAGGCGACGTCGTCGGCCCAGTCCATGACCTGCGCCTCGAGGCTGAGCCGGCGCTGCGGCGCGCCGGCCCGGAGCCAGTCGAACACCGCACGGTCGTCGGCGTACACGCCGTACTTCGGCCTGCCGTCCTCGCGGGGCCAGGGGTACTTGGTCGCCGCGTCGAGCACCGCCCGGGTCAGGTTGAGCCCGACGCTGCGCCCGGTGGCATCGACCGCCTTCGCCTCGAGCCGGGTCAGCACCCGCAGGCTCTGGGCGTTGCCCTCGAAGCCGCCGCAGCCGGCCGCGGCGGCGTCCAGCGCCAGCTCGCCGTTGTGCCCGAACGGCGGATGCCCGAGGTCGTGCGCCAGGCAGGCGGCGTCGACGACGTCGGGGTCGCAGCCCAGCAGGCCGGCCAGCTCCCGACCGATCTGGGCGCACTCGAGCGAGTGCGTCAGCCGGGTGCGCGGGAAGTCGTCCTCGCCAGGGACGACGACCTGGGTCTTGGCCGCCAGCCGCCGCAGCGCGAAGCTGTGCAGCACCCGCGCACGGTCCCGCTCGAACGGCGACCGGTCGGTGGCCGT
>JBPCOX010000178.1:0-10576 GCA_050999825.1 Mycobacteriales bacterium | reverse complement strand
CGCCGCGACCAAGCGCCGGGTCGCGCAGCGCGGCCGCCAGCGCCCGGCGCAGGCCGGCGGTGCCGGGGGGCACTCCGGTCCCCGCCGCCGCCAGCACCGCCGGGACGACGAGCGGGCCGGGATCCACCGGGGTCCGGGAGGCGGCCGGCCGATCGGAGCCGGTCAGGCCCAGCACTACGGCGACGGCCGACACGACCACCGCCAACGCGGCAGTGGCGACAGCGAAGCGCCGGGAGCGACGTGCCTGCACCCGGCCTCACCGCCTCCTCGAAGCTGGCGCCCGCTTCGGCGACACTAACGGCAGCATCGGATGAACGCCTGGAGGGCGACTCGTGCAGTTCGACGTGACGGTGGAGATCCCCAAGGGCCAGCGCAACAAGTACGAGATGGACCACGACACCGGTCGCATCCGGCTGGACCGGATGCTGTTCACCGCGACCCGCTACCCGGCCGACTACGGCTTCATCGACGACACCCTCGGCCAGGACAGCGACCCGCTGGACGCGCTCGTGCTGGTCGAGGAGCCGACCTTCCCCGGCTGCCTGATCCGCTGCCGTGCCATCGGCATGTTCCGGATGCGGGACGAGGCCGGCCCGGACGACAAGGTGATCTGCGTGCCGGCCGCCGACCCCCGGATGGAGCACCTGCGCGACCTGCGGCACATGCCGGAGTTCGACCGGTTGGAGATCCAGCACTTCTTCGAGACCTACAAGGACCTCGAACCCGGCAAGTCGGTCGAGGGCGCCACCTGGGTCGGCCGGGTAGAGGCCGAGCAGGAGATCACCGCGTCGCGCGAGCGGCGCCACGTCGAGAGCTCCGAAGGCTGACCGGTGCCACGCGCTCGTTGTCGGCCCTGTCAGCCCGTGAAGAGATATACCGGTTATAGCCGGCGCAAGTCTTCATCTTCGCAGCGGTAGCTCACCACCTCGACAGCCACGGCGCCTCGTCCGCGAGCGTGGTGGAGCCGGAGGCGGGGATTGAACCCGCGACCTATCGCTTACGAGGCGATTGCTCTGCCACTGAGCTACTCCGGCGTGCCACCGCGGACGGCCGGGCAGCGCGGCGAGTCTACCCGTGCGGTCAGTGGCACACCGTGTCGGCGGACGGCGCCCGCGCCTCGATCAGGTAGCGGTTCACCGCGTCGTCGACGCAGGTGCTGCCCTTCCCGTACGCCGTGTGCCCGTCGCCCTCGAAGGTGACCAGCACGCCGGACTCCAGCTGCCGGGCGAGGGACTGCGACCACACGTACGGCGTCGCAGGGTCGCCGCGGGTGCCCACGACGAGGATGGGCGGCGCGCCCTGCGCGCGGACGGGATGCGGCTGCTCAACCGGTGGCACCGGCCAGTAGGCGCAGGGCAGGCTGCTGTAGACCAGCCCCGCGCCGAAGTGCGGCCAGGCGCGGGCCGCCGTTCCCGCCTGCGCGGCGATGGCCGGCAACGACACCGGCCAGGGCCGGTCGATGCAGTTGACCGCCGAGTTGGCCTCGAGCTCGTTGCTGTAGTGGCCGTCGGGGCCCCGGTCGGCCAGCCCGTCGGCCAACGCCAGCAGCTTGGCACCGTCGCCCTTCTTGGCGGCGGCCAGCGCGCTCTCCAGCCGGGGCCAGCCGTTCTCCGGGCTGTAGAGGCCGGCGGCGAGCCCGAACAGCGCCGGTCCCGGACCGAGCCGGCGGCTGCCGGTCGCCGGCAACGGCGAGCGCTCGATGGTGGCGAGCAGCGAGTCGAGCCCGGCCGAGGCTCCAGCCTGCGTCGAGCCGAGGGGACACCCGCCGTCGCGCACGCAGGTCGTCAGGAAGTCGCGCAGGTTCGCCTCGAAACCGCCGGCCTGCCCGGCGTTGAGCCGATCGCCGGTCAGCGCCGGGTCGAGCGCGCCGTCCAGCGCCAGCGCCCGGACCCGGCCAGGGAAGAGCTCCGCGTACTTCGCACCGAGGTAGGTCCCGTAGGACTTGCCCAGGTAGGTGAGCTTGGCGTCCCCCAACGCTGCCCGAAGCACGTCCATGTCCCGGGCGGTGTCGAGCGTGCCGACGTGGGCGAGCAGCTCGCCGTTCTTGGCTTGGCAGGCCGCGGCGAAGTGCCGGCTCGTCGCGACCAGCTGCGCGGTCTCGGCCGGCGTCCGCGGCACGGCCGGAGCGCCGATCAAGGCGTCGAGCTCGCGGTCGCTCAGGCAGCGCACCGGCGTACTGCGGCTCACCCCCCGCGGGTCGAAGCCGACCACATCGAAGCGCGCCCGGACCTTGGCGGGGAAGAGGTAGCGGGCAAAGCGCGCATAGTCGACGCCAGAACCGCCCGGCCCGCCGGGGTTGATCACCAGTGAGCCGATCCGAGTGCCGGGGCCCGCAGCCGGCAGCCGGACCACCGCCACGTCGATCGAACGTCCGGTCGGCCGGGTGTAGTCGAGCGGGACGTGCAGCGTCGCGCAGGAGAAGCCGTCGCCGCAGCCCTTCCAGCCCAGCTTCTGCCGGTAGTACGCCGGTTGCGCCGGCGTACCACCCGATGGCGATGGGGTGGCGGCCGAGATGGCCGTCGGCGGGACCGATGCGGACCCCGGCCCGGCGGACGGTGCTCCGCTGCAGCCGGCAACCAGGCCCAGCGCCAGCGACAGGCCGGCGGTTGCCCATAGGCGGCCTCGTCCGGCCGAGGCGCTGCCCATGGGCTCGAGGCTACGCCGTGCCGCCCTGCCCGGCAGCGGTTTCAGCCGGCCCGCAACCGCAGCGTCATGTCCTCGACGGCCAGCAGCGGCGGCACGTTGGCCTCGATCGCGGTCCGGCACCGGAAGGTCGCCTCGATCCGCCGCAGCGTCGCCTCAGGAGACGAGGTGGCTGCCAGCCGGGCGATCACCTCGCGCAGGTCGGCGTTGACCAACGGTACGGCGGCACCTACCTGCAGCATCAGCACGTCCCGGTAGAAGGCGGCAAGGTCGGTCAGGGCGCGGTCCAGCGCGTCACGCTGGCTACGGGTGCCCCGCGACTTCTGGCGACGCTCGAGATCCTTGAGCGCCCCTGCGGTGCCGCGCGGCATCGCCTTGCCGGTGCCGGCATCGCCGAGCGACTCCCGCAACGCGGTGGTCTCGGCCGCGTCCAGGGGACCGGTCGCCGCGATCGCCTCCGCCGCGACTGCCGCGACGAGGTTCTCGGCGGCGACGAAGCAGCCCGGCACCGAGCCCACCAGCGTCGGCAGCGCGAGCACCTCGCGGCGGCGGCGCTGTGCCTGCACGTCCCCGGCCAGCCGCCGGGCCCGACCGACATGGCCCTGCGCCGCCCGGGCCGCGAAGGCGGCCACCTCCGGCGACACGCCGTCGCGGCGCTCGAGCACCTCGGCCACCGCCGCCGTCGGCGGCGTGCGGAGCGCGACCACCCGGCAGCGGGATCGGATGGTAGCCGGCAGGTCGTCCGCGGCCGGAGCGCAGAGCAGGAGGACCGCGCGCACCGGTGGCTCTTCCAGGATCTTCAGCAGCGTGTTCGAGGTGCGTTCCTCCAGCCGGTCGGCGTCCTCGACGACGAGCACCCGCCACGGCCCCACCGTGGGGGCGGAGGAAGCGCGGCGGACGATCTCGCGGGCCTCGGCGACGAGGATGTGCAGGCCCTCCGGCACGACGAAGTCCACGTCGGCATGGGTGCCCGCCCGCACGGTGTGGCAGGTCTGGCAGTCGCCGCAGCCGCGCCGCGGGCACTCCAGCGCGGCGGCGAAGGCCCGGGCGGCCACCGAGCGCCCCGAGCCGGGCGGGCCGGTGAACAGCCAGGCGTGCGTCATCCCCGAGCCGGCGGCGGCGCCCGCAGCCGCTGCGTCGACCGCTGTCCGGAGCGCCTCGACGACCCGCTGCTGGCCGACCAGCTCGGCGAAGACGCTCATCCCTCCGGCACCGACATCGCCGCCGACCCCTGCAGCGGAGAAGTCGCTACGGGCTCGACAGGTGGCGGCGGCAGCCGGTGGACGAGCCAGTCCCCCACCAGCCGGTTGATGGCCTCCGGTGACCTCGTCGCCGCCACGACGAGATAGCGCTTGGGCTCCCGTTCCGCGAGGGCGATGAACCCGCGGCGTACCCGGGTGTGGAAGTCCTCCGACTCGCTCTCCATCCGGTCGGCTGGCTCGGGTCGGCGGGCTCGCCCGACCTCCGGAAGCACGTCGAGCAGCACCGTCAGGTCGGGGACGAGCCCTCCCGAGGCCCAGCGGGAGATGCGACGCAGCTCGCCGGCGGGAAGGTTGCGACCAGCCCCTTGGTAGGCCAGCGTCGAGTCCACGTATCGGTCGGTCACCACGACCGCACCGCGGTCCAGCGCCGGCCGGATGACCACCTCGACGTGCTCCGCCCGGTCGGCGGCGTAGAGCAGTGCCTCGGCCCGGGGCGACGGGCCGGCACCGGCCGGCGCCAGCAGCAGCTCGCGCAGCCGGTCACCAACGGCGGTCGCTCCCGGCTCGCGGGTGACGACGACGTCGTAGCCCCGGCTCCGGAGCCAGTCCCGCAGCAGCCCGACCTGGGTCGACTTGCCGGCACCCTCACCGCCCTCGAAGGCGACGAAGACCCCCGATCCGGTCGCGCGTCGCGGCTGGGACGGCATCTCATGGCGCAGCGAGGCGAGCAGGTCCGCCCACAGCGGCACGCCGCGGCGATCGTCCATCTGGCGGTAGGACAAGAACCCGGTGGCCGCGGCGAGCAAGCCGCCGACGAACAGCACCACCGAGACGCCGTCCAGCCGGACGCTGAACCGCCCGACGTGGGTCACGTGCACGCCGATCGCCCCCGCGACGAACGGGGCGATGGCGAGCACGGCGAGCAGGTCGATGCGCACCAGCGACTGGACGAGGGCGAAGGTACGACCCCGGACGTCGTCGGCCACCTCCAGTCCCAGCAACGTGTAGCCCACCACCCACGCGATGCCGGCGAAAGCCCCGATCAGGACGACCGCAACGAGGGCGAGCACCAGGTTGGGCAGGACCGCGTTGACCGACAGCGAGATCCCGGCACCGACGATCGCCAGCCCGAACATCCGCCGCCGGCTGAAGTCGACCAGCAGCCGGGGACCGACGAACATGCCCCCGGCCAGGCCGAGGAAGACGAAGCCGAAGAGCACGCCGTACGCCGCGTTGCCCCCGCCGAGGTTGGCGGTGAACTGCTTGCCGAGCGCTACCACCGCCCCGCCGGCGGCGAACGCGCCGACGATGCCGAGCACCAGCCCGCGCACCATCGGGGTGTTCCCGACGAACCGCCACCCTTCGGTGATCGACCGGATCAACCCAGGCTCCGGCGCCGTCTCCGGCTCCGCCGACGGCGCGGAGCGCCGGGCGCGGCCGATCTCCCTCAGTCGGAAGATCGTGTAGGCCGAGAACAGGAACGTGGCGCCGTCGAAGTAGAGCGCGAGGTCCACCGAGTTGGTGCGGAAGAACGCGATGCCGGCGGCCAGCACGCTGTTGAGCAGCGAGAGCACGAAGAAGACCGCCGCGGCGACCGGTGCCGAGCCGTACGTCGTCAGGAGGCTGAGCTGGTTGGCCGCCTGGAGGCGTTCTCTGGGCAGCAGGTTGGGGACCGACGCCTCCTTGGCCGGGATCCAGAACAGACTGACCGACTCGATCACGAAGGAGGCGATCAGCAGCCAGACCAGGGACCGCACGATCGGGATCGAGATGTAGAAGCCGGCCCGGATCAGGTCGGCGGTCACCATGGTCACGCGCCGGTTGAACCGGTCGGCCATGGCGCCGGCGAGCGGGCCGAACAGCACCGCCGGGAGCAGCCGGATGAACAGCACCCCGCCGATCGCGTAGTTCTGGGCGGCGAAGCCGGTAGAGAGCTCCGAGGCCAGCGCGGTAGTCGCCAGCAGGCCGAGCCAGTCGCCCAGGCTGGAGACCGACAGGGCGATCCAGAGCCGCCGGAACGGGGTGATCTGCAGTACGCCGCGCAGGTCCGTCAGCTCCTGCGCCGCCGCTGGCTCCGCACCCGTCATGGCGATGCAAGCTCCTGTGGACGGGGCCGTCAGCCGCCGTGCCAGGGGCAGCGACCGGCTCGAGCGAACTCTACCCAGCAGCTCCGAGGGCTGCGGTTCGTCGGCCAGCTGGCGGAGCTATCGACCGGCCGAGCCCAGCGGAGCGCGGTTCGCTAGCTCGCGGCGCGCCTGGCCGCCCCCGGCTTTCCTGCCTTCGTCGTCCGACGCGCCTTGGCCTTGGGCTGCGCTGGCCCGCGTGCGCGCCGCTCGGCGAGCAGCTCGGCCGCGCGCTCCACGGTCACCCCCTCGATGTCGTCGCCCTTGCGGAGGCTGGCGTTGGTCTCGCCGTCGGTGACGTAGGGGCCGAACCGGCCCTCGCGGATGACCATCGGCTTACCGGTGACCGGGTCGGCCCCGAGCTCGCGCAGCGGGGTGGCGGCGGCGCTGCGCTGCCCCCTCCGGGTCTTGGGGGCGGCCAGCACCGCGAGCGCCTCCTCGAGCGACACGGTGAACAGCTGGTCCTCGCTGCCGAGCGACCGGTAGTCGGTGCCCTTCTTCACGTACGGCCCGTACCGCCCGTTTCCGGCGACCACCTCAGCGCCGTCGGCCGGGTCGGCACCGAGCACCCGCGGCAGTCGGAGCAGCGGCAACGCGTCCGCCAGCGTGATGTCCTCCAGTGACATGCTCGACAGCAGCGACGCCGTACGGGCCGCGCCGTCGGCGCCGGCCATGGTGACGTAGGGCCCGTAGCGACCGGCCTTGGCGACCACCTCGGCGCCGGTCTCGGGGTCGGTGCCGAGCACCCGGTCGCCGCTCGGTGCCGAGAGCAGCTCCTCGGCCCTGGCTGCGGTCAGCTCGTCCGGGGGCAGGTCGTCCGGCAGGCTGGCGCGGTCCTCGCCGCGCTGCACGAAGGGGCCGTAGCGACCGACCCGCACGACGATCCCGTTGCCGTCGGTGTCCGTCCCGATCGGGATCGAGTTGACCTCCCGGGCGTCGATCTCGCCCAGCCGGTCGCCCACCATCGCCTTGAGCCCACCGGCCCTGGCGATGCCGCCCTCGCGGCCGTCCGATGAGCCGAACCAGAACCGGGTGAGCCACCCGGTGGAGTCGCCCTCGCCGGCGGCGATCGCGTCCAGGTCGTCCTCGAGCGAGGCGGTGAAGGCGTAGTCGACCAGGCGGCCGAAGTGCCGCTCGAGCAGCCCGATCACGGCGAAGGCGGTGAAAGAGGGCACCAGCGCGGTGCCCTTCTTGAACACGTAGCCACGGTCCTGGATGGTGCCGATAATCGCGGCGTACGTCGACGGCCGGCCGACTCCCAGCTCCTCCAGTCGCTTGACCAGGCTGGCCTCGGTGAACCGGGCCGGCGGCGAGGTGGTGTGGCCGCGCGCCCGCAGCGCCGTCGCGGCCAGCCGGTCGTCGACCGCCAAGGGCGGGAGCCGCCGTTCGCGGTCCTCGAGGTCGGCCTCGGGATCGTCGCTGCCCTCGACGTAGGCGCGCAGGAAGCCCGGGAAGTCGATCACCTTGCCCGATGCGGCGAACTCGGCGTCCTCGCCGTTCGCCGCCGTGGCGCCGAGTCGCACCGTCACCGACGAGCCGGTGGCGTCGGCCATCTGGCTGGCCACGGCCCGCTGCCAGATCAGCTCGTAGAGCCGCAGCTCGTCGCCGGACAGCGAACCGGCCAGCTCGGCCGGCGTACGGAAGGCGTCGCCGGAGGGCCGGATGGCCTCGTGCGCCTCCTGGGCGTTCTTCACCTTCTTCTCGTAGCGGCGGGGGACGTCGGGAACATACCGGGGCCCGTAGAGCCGACGAGCCGAGTCGCGAGCGGCGGCAAGCGCCGTCTCGGACAGCGTGGTGGAGTCGGTGCGCATGTAGGTGATGTAGCCGCTCTCGTAGAGCCGCTGCGCCACCCGCATCGCGGTCGCGCTGGTCATCCGCAGCTTGCGTGCCGCCTCCTGCTGCAGGGTCGAGGTCAGGAACGGCGGGTACGGCGAGCGCCGGTAGGGCTTGCGCTCGACCGACCGGACGGCGAAGTCGGCGGCTCGCAGGGCCGCCGCCAGAGCGCCGGCGCGAGCCTCGTCCAGGACCAGCGCGGCGCTGCCGGACCGTAGCGTCCCGTCGTCGCCGAAGTCGCGGCCGGTGGCCACCCGCTGCCCGTCGACCGCGACGAGCGCGGCGGTCAGCGTGCGTGGGTCGGCCGGGTCGGCCGGCTCCCGGCCGGAGTCGAAGACACCGTCGACGTCCCAGTAGCCGGCGCTGCGGAAGGCCATCCGGGCCCGCTCGCGCTCGACCAGGATCCGGGTCGCCACCGACTGCACCCGGCCGGCCGAGAGCTTCGGCATGACCTTCTTCCACAGCACCGGAGAGACCTCGTAGCCGTAGAGCCGGTCGAGGATGCGCCGGGTCTCCTGGGCGTCGACGAGCGACCGGTTGATGTCGCGCGGCGACTCGACCGCCGAGCGGATGGCCGCCGCTGTGATCTCGTGGAAGACCATCCGGCGCACCGGCACCTTGGGGTTCAGGACCTCCAGCAGGTGCCAGGCGATGGCCTCGCCCTCGCGGTCCTCGTCCGTGGCGAGATAGAGCTCCTCCGCCTCCTTCAGCAACGCCTTGAGCTTGGCCACCTGGCTCTTCTTGTCCGGGCTGACGACGTAGAGGGGGGCGAAGCCGTGGTCCACGTCGACGCCGAGCCGGGCCCAGGGCTGGCCCTTGTGGCTCGCCGGCACGTCGGCGGCACTGCGCGGCAGGTCGCGGATGTGGCCGATGCTCGACTCGACCACGTAGTTGCGGCCGAGGTAGCCCGCGATGGTGCGTGCCTTGGCCGGTGACTCGACGACGACCAGCCGCCGAGGGCCGCCGGTGGTCTCGCTCGCGGTTGCCACGCTGCTCCTTCATCGTTGCCGGCTGGGCCGGCCGAGTGTGGCCATGGGAGGGCCGACGGTGTCAACCGCGACCCGGCACCTGCTGGGAACGCGGCTCGCCGACCGGCCAGTCGCCGGGGCCAGCTTCCGGCGGCGGGTCGCCCACCAGCTCCCGCAGCCGAGCCAGCCGGCGTACGCCGAGGACCCGGTACGCCGGTCCGAGCGCCCGGGGCCCCACCAGCGTGCCCGGCACGCCGGCTCCTGCCAGCGCCGCACCGAGCGCGGCCCACGAGAAGTCCACCGCCGGGTCGAGCGCGAGCGAGTAGCCGGCCGTGTCCTGGCTGCCCGCGGCCAGGCACCACCAGCGCAGCCGGGCACCGTCGAGGCGGAAGCCGGGCGGTGGTCGCTTGGCCGCGCCGACCGTCCAGCGCTCCGCGAGCGGGACCAGCTCTGCCGCGAACGGGGTCCGGACCACCGTGGCGCCGCGGCCGCCGGTCGCCGCCACCTCGGCGACGAGCCCGAGGGCGGCGAGTGAGTCGGTGAGGGCCGCGACCCGCCACTTGGGCGCCGCAGCCAAGACGACGCTGATCCGGGCGGTCGGTCCCCGGCGTACCACCTGGCCGGGACCGGCCAGCAGGCCCTCCAGGTCGGCGTACGCCGGTGGCCGGGTTCCTGCCGAGAAGAACGACAGCTGCCCGGGCACCGCGGCCTCAGACCGGTACGTGCTCCGCGCCCACCGTCGAGCTCTGCGCCTCATCCGCGCCGGCCACCGGCCGCCGCTTGGAGTAGACAACGGCGGCCGCGATGACCGCGGCCGCCCCGAGCGCGATCAGGAGTCGCAGCGCGGTGTTCTTGTCGGCGCCGGTCGCGTAGCGCACCACGCTGGGCGCGATCAGCAGCGCGACCAGGTTCATCACCTTGAGCAGCGGGTTCAGTGCCGGCCCGGCCGTGTCCTTGAACGGGTCGCCGACGGTGTCGCCGATGACCGTGGCCTCGTGCGCCTTGGTGCCCTTGCCGCCGTAGACACCCTCCTCGACCAGCTTCTTCGCGTTGTCCCACGCGCCGCCGGAGTTGGACAGGAAGACAGCCATCAGTACGCCGGCCGCGATGGCGCCGGCGAGGAAGGCCCCGAGCGGGGCGTAGCCGAGACCGAAGCCGACCGCCACCGGGGTCAGGATCGCCAGCAGCCCGGGGGTGACCAGCTCGCGCAGCGAGTCGCGGGTGCAGATGTCCACCACCCGGCCGTAGTCCGGCTTCTCGGTGTAGTCCATGATCCCCGGGTGCTCGCGGAACTGCTTGCGGACCTCGAAGACCACCCGGCCGGCGGCACGCGAGACCGCGTTGATCGCCAGTCCCGAGAACAGGAAGACGACCGCCGCGCCGATGATCAGGCCCACCAACAGGTTGGGCTTGTCGATCGAGAGCGAGAACGTGTCCCGCAGGCCGCTCGGCAGCGCGTCCTCGACCGCCGTCCGGAACGACCCGAACAGCGCCGTCGCGGCCAGCACGGCGGTAGCGATCGCGATGCCCTTGGTGATCGCCTTGGTGGTGTTGCCCACCGCGTCGAGCGAGGCCATGATCTCGTCCGCCTCGTGCCCGAGGCCGCCGGACATCTCGGCGATGCCGTGCGCGTTGTCCGACACCGGCCCGTAGGTGTCCATCGAGACGATGACGCCCACGGTGGTCAGCAGGCCGGTGCCGGCCAGCGCCACCGCGAACAGCGCCACGGTCACCGAGCCGCTGCCGAGCAGGAAGGCGCCGTACACGGCTGCGGCGATGAGCAGCGCGGAGTAGACCGCGCTCTCGA
>JBPCOX010000113.1:0-5402 GCA_050999825.1 Mycobacteriales bacterium | reverse complement strand
GTACAGGGTCTCGTGCAGGGTCGCCAGTGCCGCCGGGTCGCCGTCCCAGAACCGCCGGCGGGACCGGCGGACGTACCAGTTCGACAGGTCGTCGACGAACGCGGCCAGCCGCCGCCCGGCTCGGGCGGAGTCGTAGTCCTCGAGCGCCGCGTCGACCTCCAGCACCGTGACGTGCAGCTCGGAGAGCACCCAGCGGTCGAGCAGCGGCCGGTCGGCGACAACGGGTGCCGGGGTGGCGAGCGGCTCCCAGCAGTTGGCGTTGGCGTAGAGGACGAAGAACGACGCGGTGTTCCAGTAGGTGAGCAGGATCTTGCGAACGATCTCCTCGAGCGCCTCGTGGCTCACCCGCCGGTTGGACCAGGGGTTGCCGGTGCAGAGCATGAGCCACCGCACGGCGTCGGATCCATGGCGGTCGAAGAGCTCGAACGGGTCGAGGACGTTGCCGAGGTGCTTGCTCATCTTGCGGCCGTCGGCGTCCACGAGATGGCCGAGGCAGAGCACGGTCTCGTACGCCGACCGGTCGAAGACCAGCGTGCCGACCGCCATCAGCGTGTAGAACCAGCCCCGGGTCTGGTCGATCGCCTCGGCGATGAACTGCGCCGGATACGCCGCCTCGAACGCCGCCAGGTCGTGGTGCGGCGCGCCCCACTGGGCGAACGGCATGGCTCCGGAGTCGTACCAGCCGTCGATGACCTCCGGCACCCGCCTCGCCGGCTCGCCGCACTCCGGGCAGGCGAAGGTGACCGCGTCGACGTACGGCCGGTGCGGGTCCAGGGAGGAAAGGTCGCAACCGGCCAGCCCGCCGAGCTCCGCCCTGGATCCGATGCAGGTCAGGTGCCCGGCGGGGCAGCGCCAGATCGGCAGCGGCGTGCCCCAGTAGCGGTTGCGCGAAAGGGCCCAGTCGACGTTGTTCTCGAGCCAGTCGCCGTAGCGTCCGGTCGCGATCCCGGGTGGGTGCCAGTCGGTGCGGGCGTTCTGCTCGAGCAGCCGGTCACGGATCGCGGTGGTGCGGATGTACCAGCTCGGCAGCGCGTAGTAGATCAGCGGGGTGTCGCAGCGCCAGCAGTGCGGATAGCTGTGCGAGAAGGGTTCGGACCGGAACAGCAGCCGACGCGAGTCCAGGTCCGCGACCAGGGCGTCGTCGGCCGCCTTGAAGAACACTCCCCCCACCAAGGGCACGTCGGCCCGGAAGTGTCCGCTCGCGTCGACGGGGTTGACGACCGGCAGGCCGTAGCGACGGGCGACGGCTAGGTCGTCGGCGCCGAACGCCGGCGACTGGTGCACCAGCCCGGTGCCGTCAGCCACGGTGACGTAGTCGGCGAGCACGACATACTGCGCGTCCGGCACGTCGACGAGGTCGAACGGCCGGGCGTACGACGTCCGCTCCAGCTGCGCACCGTGGACCCGCTCGACGACCTCGGCTGCCGGACCCAGCACCCGCTCCAGCAGCGGTGCCGCCACGACGAGCAGCCGGTCCTCGCCCGGCCACCTGGCAACGACGTACTCCACGCCCGGGTGGACAGCGACCGCGGTGTTGCTCACCAGGGTCCACGGGGTCGTGGTCCAGACCAGCAGGTCGGCGCGGCCGGCGTACGCGCCGCTCGTGATCGGGAAGCGGACGTAGACGCTGGGGTCGACGACGTCCCGGTAGACGTCGGGCTGGCCGAGCTCGTGTGAAGACAGGCCGGTCCCGCAGCGCGGGCAGTACGGCGTCACCCGGTAGTCCTGGACCAACAGCCCCTTTTCGAAGATCTGCTGCAGCGACCACCAGACGCTCTCGATGTAGCTCGAGTCCATCGTCCGGTAGGCGGCGGCCGTGTCGACCCAGTAGCCCATCCGCTCGGTCAGCCGCTCGAACTCGGCCACGTGGCGCAGCACGGACTCGCGGCAGCGGGCGTTGAACTCCGCGACGCCGTAGGCCTCGATGTCGCCCTTGCCGGTGAAGCCGAGCTCCTTCTCGACCGCGAGCTCGACCGGCAGGCCGTGGCAGTCCCAGCCGGCCCGGCGCGGGACGGAGAAGCCCTTCATGGTCTTGAGGCGGGGGAAGAGGTCCTTGAAGACCCTGGCCTCGACGTGATGAGTGCCCGGCTTGCCGTTGGCCGTCGGCGGGCCCTCGTAGAACGACCACAGCGGGCCACCGGCGGTGGCCTCGAGCGAGCGGGCGAAGACCCTGGTGTCGCGCCAGCGGGCGAGAACCTCGGCCTCCAGCGCGGGCAGGTCGACCTGGGCGGGCAGCGGCTCGAACAACGCTCTCTCCTCCGTCGGCGGCGTACTCCGGCGGAGGGACGAGGCGCGAGGCCCCGCGGTACCACCCTCCTTGGGCGCGCGAGCGCGCCCCGCTCTCTGCCGTGCACCGGTTCTACTGAGCCCTGGCGGGCCGTTCCTCCGGCAGCTCAGGGGTGATCTTCCCCGCGGGCACGCCCCCGGGCTCGCACCGTCCCCGGGTCGCTGGAGGCTGCGGCCGCCGGTACTCGTCCCCGTCGTCGCTCCGCCGCCGACCCTAGCCGAGACCCAGGTGCCGGAGCACCTGGGTTTCGGCTAGGCAGTGGAAGTGACGGTCAGGTCCTTTGCACCTCGCAGTCGATGGGCACGAAACCCTCCTCGCGGATGATCTGGTCGATCAGCTCGCCATAGTTCTTTCCCCGGGCGTTCGTGACGTGCTCAGAGTTCGGCTTGCAGATCCAGCCCTGGGGGCCCAGGAACTGCTCGGCGGCCTCGCGGACGCTCGGGTCGACGCCGGTGTTAACCGCGGTGTACTCGTACAGGACGTTGTACAGCTCGCGGTTGAACGGGTACGACTCGTCCTCGATGTTGGCCGCCGTGGCCAATACACCGTTGACGGCAATCTGCGCGATATTTGTGTCCGCCAGCTTGACGAAGCGCCCGAAGGAAAGGTAGAAGATTGCCCGCGGTGCGTCGCCCGACTCGAGAATAGGCGTCACGTTGTTCTCGAAGATCACCCGCTCGCCGTTGGACTGGTCGCCGTCCTTGTAGCGCGCCGGGATGCAGCTCGAGGAGTCACCCGAGCGACCATCCCCCAGGGTGCCGACCAGCAGGTCATCGAAGGTGGCGCGGGTACCGGAGCCGGCCTGCGCGGTGTAGACGACGATCGGTGCGTTGGCGCCGCCCACCTGCCGCCAGTTGGTGATTGTGCAGGTGACGAAGATGGCCCGGAGCTGCGCCTGCGTCAGGTCGTCGACGCCGGCCGCGGGACTGTTCGCAAGCTCCCGGAAGTTGACCGGGACGATCCCGTCCCGGGCGAACGCCACGAACTTGAGGTTCGCGCAGTCGCCCTCGCGGGGACCCCTCGACGACCGCGCGAAGGCCGCCTCGGGGACACCACGCTCACCCTGGCGGCACAGCTGGTCGATGCCCACACTCGAGCCCTCGGCCACGGCGTTGCGGACGATGTCGCCGGTGCTGTTCTCGGTGGTGACGCCATCTTCCCGCGTCGGCGAGTTGTTGTAGAGCCGGCCGAGTCGCGTCATGACTTCGAAGGTGGTGTCGGAGCCGCGGCCGATGACGACTGCGCCAGTGCGCTGCCCGGCGGCTGCCGCCGGCAACATCATTGCTGTCAGCCCGACGATAATCGCCGATCCGATCGCGAGCAGACGTCGCGAACTGTTCATCTGTGTTCCTCTCCCGCGGCCGCAGCGTAAGGCACGGCGTGCCTTTTCTTCGTTGCCCCGCAGTCCGTAGCCTCGCGGGCCGAAGTAGTGCCGGAGAGAAGAGCGAGGAAACCGGCGTTGAACTCCGGCACAAGTCCCCGGGCCGGAGCGGGCGAGGTGTGGACGGGCACCCCAGACCCGGCGACGGCACCTCTGCCGCGCGGTTGCGGGCACCTCGACCGGGAATCCCGACCCGAGCCGGCGCGTTGCCCGACGTGGTGGCGGCCCCACTTCATCCTGCCGGGCCCGCACCCCGACGATCATGAGCGGTTCTCGCCGTACCGCCGATGGAGGCCCCCACGCGATGAGTGAGAAGGGTAGCGCCACCCACGGCGGTACGACGGCGGCTCGCCGGTCGGCCGCGAGCTCCCGTGCGGAGGCGCGGGCAACACCGGCGACCGGGCCGGAGGATGAGCCGTGGACGGCAGACGAGATGGCCGGCGTACGCCGGGAGCTCGAAGAACAGGCGCAGGGTCTGCGTGGCGAGATAGAGGCGGCGGAGGCCAGCTGGACCGCCTTGCAGCGCGACGGTGCCGGCGAGGGCACCGGTGACGACCAGGCCGACACGGGTAGCAAGACCTTCGAGCGCGAGCACGAGCTCTCGCTGGCCAACAACAGCCGCGACCTGCTCGCGCAGGTCCAGCGGGCGTTGGGGCGGCTCGCCGACGCAACGTACGGCGGCTGCGAGAGCTGTCGCCGCCCCATCGGAAAGGCGCGGCTGCAGGCGTTCCCGCGGGCGACACTATGTGTGTCATGCAAGCAACGGGAAGAGCGCCGCTGAGCGGGCCGGATCCGGACCGCTCCGGTCCCGTTCGGCCGCGCCGGGTCGGCGCACTGCTCCTCACCGCCGGCGTGGTCGTCTGTCTCGACGTGGTCACCAAGGTGCTGGCGGTAGAGCGTCTCACCGATCGGCCGCCGGTGCGGCTGCTCGGCGGGCTGGTCCGGCTGGTCGAGACCCGCAACGCGGGCGCGGCGTTCGGACTGGGCGGCGGGGCCACGGTGCTGTTCACCCTGGTGGCGGCCGGCGTCGTCGTCGCGATCGCCCGGACGGCGCCCCGGCTGCGCAGCCCGGTCTGGGCTCTCTCGCTAGGGCTGCTGCTGGGAGGGGCGACCGGCAACCTGCTCGACCGGCTGCTGCGCTCGCCCGGGCCACTGCGCGGCCATGTCGTGGACTGGATCCAGCTGCCGCACTGGCCGGTCTTCAACCTGGCCGACGCGAGCATCGTTACCGGCGGCGCGATCGCGGTGCTACTGGCCAGCCGCGGTCTCGGCGTCGACGGCCACCGGGTCGCCGCCCGCAGCGATGGCTGAGCCCGCCGGCGTACGGCGAAGTCTGCCGGTCCCGGCCGGCCTGGACGGGTTGCGCCTGGACGCCGCCCTGGCCCGGCTGTTCGGGCTGTCGCGTACGGCGGCCGCGCAGATCGCGCGGGACGGGCTGGCCACGGTGGACGGCGCCGTCAGCGCCAAGTCCGACCGGGTGGTGGCTGGTGCTTGGCTGGAGGTCGAGCTGCCTGCGCCGGCTGCCGCACCGACGCATGCCCCCGTGCCCGTGCCGGGGCTTTCGGTGGTGTACGAGGACGACGACGTCGTAGTGGTGGACAAGCCGGTCGGGGTGGCGGCACATCCGAGTCCGGGGTGGGACGGGCCCACGGTGGTGGGCGGCATCCTGGCCGCCGGGGCCCGGGGGGTCAACCCGGGTTGGGCAAAGCTGCAGAGCGTCGTGCCCCCACTAGA
>JBPCOX010000074.1:0-5789 GCA_050999825.1 Mycobacteriales bacterium | reverse complement strand
ATCTTCGTCAACTACCTCAACGTGCAGGCGTCGTCCCGGAAGAAGCCGCCGTTCGGCATCGGCCAGATCGGCAAGTCGTTCCGCAACGAGATCACGCCGGGCAACTTCATCTTCCGGACCCGCGAGTTCGAGCAGATGGAGATGGAGTTCTTCGTGCCGCCGGCGTCCGCGCCGGAGTGGTTCGACTACTGGCTCGAGCAGCGGACTCGGTGGTTCGTCGACCTGGGCATCGACCCGACGAACCTGCGCCACTACGAGCACCCGGACCACAAGCGCTCCTTCTACAGCGTCCGGACCGTCGATATCGAGTACCGCTTCGGCTTCCCGCGCACGGAGTGGGGCGAGCTCGAAGGCCTGGCCAACCGCACCGACTACGACCTCACCGTGCACTCGAAGTCCTCCGGCGTGGACCTGTCCCACTTCGACCAGGACTCCGGCGAGCGCTACACGCCCTACGTCGTCGAGCCGGCCGTCGGCGTGGACCGGGCGGCTCTGGTGTTCCTGCTCGACGCCTACACCGAGGAGGAGGCGCCCAACGCCAAGGGTGGGGTCGATTCGCGGGTGGTGCTCAAGCTCGACCCCCGACTGGCGCCGGTGAAGGCCGCCGTACTGCCGCTGTCGCGCAACGAGCGGCTCTCGCCGGCGGCCCGCGACCTCGCCGCTGCGCTGCGCCGGCGCTGGAACTGCGACTTCGACGACGCCGGCTCGATCGGCCGCCGCTACCGGCGCCAGGACGAGGTGGGGACGCCGTACTGCATCACGGTCGACTTCGACTCGCTCGACGACGGCGCTGCGACCGTGCGTGAGCGGGATGCGATGACCCAGGTACGGGTGTCGCTGGACCGGATCGAGGACTACCTGACGGAGCGCCTGGGCCCCTGCTGATTCGCGCCCTCCGTCACGGTCCCCTCCTGAGCCGGCGCCGGTCACTAGCCTGACTGGGTGCGGTACGCCGGTACGTTCGTCACGCCTGCCGTGCTGGTCGCGTTCGTGGCGGTCGTCCCCGGTCGTCGGCGGAGTGGGGCTGACGAAGGACCGGTTGCTGACCTCGCGGGCGCCCGGCCCGGTGGCGAACCGGGAGGCCGTCACCGTCGCGCTCGGACCGGACGGTATGCCGGCCGCCGTGACCGTCGAGCAACGGCTGTCGATCACCGGCGTCGGCGACTACCAGATCCGCGAGCGCGGGCCGGCGCGCGGTGCCGAAGGCATCGGCGACCCGCCGGCCTCTAGTTCCGCACCAAGAGAGATCGGCGTCGCTCGTCCGGTCTGGACCGCCTCCGCCACAAGCGCGCGCACCGAGCGGAGGTCGGGCAGCAGGCGGCACGTGTCGACGACGGCCCGGGCCACCGGCGCGACCGGCAGCCCGCCCCGCACGCAGGCGGTCGGCATCACCGTCGTGCGCCGGATGACCACGCGAGGCAAGGGGCGGACGCGACAGCGGTGGTCGGCCAAGACGTGCACGGGGAGGAGCGTCTCCGGTGCGCCGAGAGCGCGGAGGCCGTGGAGCGCGGCCGCACTTGTCCCGCCGAGGATCCACGAAGCTCGTCCAGAGCGCCGTGAGCGGCGTACATCAGCGCCGCTGATGCGACGTTGCTGCTGGTCCAGGCCACCGGTGAACGTCGCGTAGACCTCGGGCAGCACCCGCTGCCAGCTGCCGCCGTCTGGACGGGCGCGGGAGGCGATGGCGCGGCGGCCGACCCCGGCGGCGAGCGCCTGACGCCGGTGGATGATGCCAGCCCGCGACCGAAGGATGTCGTCGAAGTCCATCGACCCACGGTCGCGCGCAGCCGGCACGCGACGCGCGCCGACCGTGAAGTGTGGACCGAGCCGTCTGCGTCCACATTGCGGCTCGCCCGCCCCGTTCCAGGGAGCGAGAGGTCCTTGGTGGCGGGCTGTCATGGACCAACGTCCACGGACGGTGGGGACGGGGATCCCGCGATCAAGATCGGTGTACGCCGTCCCGATAGCCTTGCGGGGGCAGGCGGCGAGGGGAGCGGGTCCCGTGACGAAGTACGTGTACGACTTCTCCGAGGGCAGCAGGGACATGAAGGACCTGCTGGGTGGCAAGGGAGCCAACCTCGCCGAGATGACCAACCTCGGGCTCCCGGTGCCTCCCGGCTTCACGATCAGCACCGAGGCATGCACGGTCTACCTGCAGACCGGGGAGGTCCCGAAGGAGCTCGACGCCGAGGTCAGTGAGCACCTCGAGCGGCTCGAGGCGGCGATGGGCAAGAAGCTGGGCCAGCCCGACGACCCGCTCCTGGTCAGCGTCCGTAGCGGCGCCAAGTTCTCCATGCCCGGGATGATGGAGACCGTCCTGAACATCGGCCTGAACGACGAGAGCGTAGCCGGGCTGGCCAAGCAGGCCGGTTCGGAGCGCTTCGCCTGGGACTCCTACCGCCGCCTGGTCCAGATGTTCGGCAGGACCGTCCTGGGCATCGAGGGTGGGCGGTTCGAGGAGGCGCTGGACGACGTCAAGTCGGCCAAGGGCACGACCAGCGACCTCGACCTCGACGAGCGGGACCTGCGGGGGGTGGTGGACGCCTACCGGAAGATCGTGCATGAGGAGACCGGCCGCGACTTCCCGGCCGATCCGCGCGAGCAGATGGATCTCGCCGTCAAGGCGGTCTTCGACTCCTGGAACGCCGACCGGGCGATCCTCTACCGCCGGCAGGAACGGATCCCGGCCGACCTCGGTACGGCGGTCAACGTCTGCTCGATGGTGTTCGGCAACCTCGGCATGGACTCCGGCACCGGGGTCGCCTTCACCCGTGACCCGGGCAGCGGCGCCCAGGGCATCTACGGCGACTACCTGGAGAACGCGCAGGGCGAGGACGTGGTCGCCGGCATCCGCAACACCAGGTCGCTCGAGCAGCTGGCCGACATCGACGCGCCGGCGTACGCCGAGCTGCTCGCCAACATGGCCACCCTGGAGGAGCACTACCGCGACCTGTGCGACATCGAGTTCACGATCGAGCGGCACAAGCTGTGGATGCTCCAGACCCGGGTCGGCAAGCGGACCGCCGGTGCGGCCTTCCGGATCGCCACCTCGCTGGTGGACGAGGGGCTCATCGACCTCGACGAGGCGCTGAACCGGGTGACCGGCGCCCAGCTCGCCCAGCTGATGTTCCCGCGCTTCGACGACGCTGCGGATCAGCGCCAGATCGCCAACGGGATGAACGCCTCGCCCGGCGCGGCGGTCGGCGCGGCGGTATTCAGCTCGAAGCGGGCCGAGGAGCTGGCCGCGGCCGGGCAGCGGGTGATCCTCGTCCGCCGGGAGACCAACCCCGACGACCTCGGCGGCATGATCGCGGCCCAGGGCATCCTGACCAGCCGCGGCGGCAAGACCAGCCACGCCGCGGTGGTAGCGCGCGGCATGGGCAAGACCTGCGTCTGCGGCGCCGAGGAACTCGACGTCGACGTCCGCGCCCGCCGGTTCACCGCACCGGGCGGGGTGACGGTGAGCGAGGGCGACATCGTGTCGATCGACGGTACGTCGGGCGCGGTCTACCTCGGCGAGGTCCCTGTGGTGCCGTCCCCGGTCGTGCAGTACTTCGAGGGCAACCTCGACGACAGCGACCCGCTGGTCGCCGCCGTGCACCGGCTGATGGACCACGCCGACTCCAAGCGCCGGCTGGCGGTGCGGGCCAACTCCGACACGCCAGCGGACTCCGAGCGCGCCCGCCGGTTCGGGGCGCAGGGCATCGGGCTGTGCCGCACCGAGCACATGTTCCTCGGCGACCGCCGCCAGCTGGTCGAGGACCTGATCCTTTCCGACACCGACGCCGAGCGCGACGCCGCGCTGCAGGCGCTGCTGCCCCTCCAGCGCGAGGACTTCGTCGGGATCCTCACCGCCATGGACGGCCTGCCGGTCACCGTCCGGCTGCTCGACCCGCCGTTGCACGAGTTCCTGCCGTCGATGGAGGACCTCGCCGTCGAGATGGCGGTGGCCGAGGCGACCGGCGAACCGCCGGCGTCGGGCCGCTCTCTCGACGAGGTCAGCGTGCTGCTCACCGCCGTCCGCCGCCTGCATGAGCAGAACCCGATGCTCGGGCTGCGCGGCGTACGGCTGGGCCTCGTGGTCCCGGGGCTGTTCGCGCTGCAGGTGCGGGCGATCGCGGAGGCCGCCGTGGAGTGCAGGCGGGCCGGTCGCGACCCGAAGCCGGAGATCATGATCCCGCTGGTCGGCGCCGTGCAGGAACTGGAGGTCATCCGGGAGGAGGCCGAGCGGGTGCTCGCCGACGTGGCGGCCGAGAGCGGCGTGGAGGTCGACTACCTGATCGGCACCATGATCGAGGTGCCGAGGGCCGCTCTGACGGCCGGCCAGATCGCCGCGGCGGCCGAGTTCTTCTCCTTCGGCACCAACGACCTGACCCAGATGGGCTGGGGGTTCTCCCGCGACGACGTCGAGGCGGCGTTCTTCAGCCGCTACCTCGACCTGGGCATCTTCGGCGTCTCGCCGTTCGAGTCCCTCGACCGCGACGGAATCGGCCGGCTGGTCTCGATCGCGTGCGAGGAGGGCAGGGCCGCCCGTCCCGACCTGCACCTCGGTGTCTGCGGCGAGCACGGTGGTGACCCGGACTCGGTGCACTTCTTCCACGATGTCGGGCTGGACTACGTCTCCTGCTCACCGTTCCGGGTGCCGGTGGCCCGGCTGGAGGCCGGTCGCGCGGCGATCGAGCGTGGTGGCAGCGACAGCCGTTGATACTCGACGGGTGACCCGTCGCGGGGCTTGGTGGTGGGCCCGGCGCCTCATCGCCGGCCTGCTGGTGGCCGTCCTGCTGGTCCTCGGGCTGACCGCTTGGCGGGTGTGGGAGGTGGCGCGAACCGACGCGCGCCCGCGCTCGGACGCCATCGTCGTCATGGGGGCGAGCCAGTTCGACGGCCGGCCCTCCGAGGTCTTCCGGTTCCGCCTGCAGCACGCCAAGACCCTGTACGACGCGCGGGTGGCGGCCCGGATCGTGACGGTGGGCGCCGGCCGGCCGGGGGACCGGTTCACCGAAGCCGCCGCGGGTGCGCGTTGGCTGGCCGATCACGGCGTACCGCAGTCCTCGCTGGTGCCGGTCGGCGAGGGCGGGGACACGCTGGAGAGCCTGCAGGCCGTCTCGCGCACCTTTCGGGACCGCGGCTGGCGATCGGCTGTCATCGTCACCGACCCGTGGCACAGCCTGCGGGCCCGGCGGATCTCGCAGGACCTCGGCATCCGGACGGCGACCTCCCCGGTGCGCAGCGGTCCGGCCGTCCACACCCGCTCGACCGAGGCCCGCTACATCGCCCGGGAGACTGTCGCCTACCTGTACTACCGGCTGTTCCACCGCAGCTCAGCCAGGGGTCCGGGCGCGGTGTAAGCGCGGTCGGGACCGCGCGGCCGGCGGGCGCTCTGGCACGATCACGGCATGGCCGAAGCCGAGGGCGAACGCCGCTGGGTCCGGTGGCCGGAGATCGTCATGGATGCCTCGCAGTTTCCCGAGCTGGGCGCGGCGCTGGACCGGACCGGCCTGGTGACGCTCGGGCCGGTGGGATCGGCAGGGGCCCGGCTGGTGCGCCAGCGCGCCGCGGTCGACTTCGGTGCTGGCTGGCTGCAACGACGTGTGGTCCGGCAGTCGCCGGCGTGAGCGCCGGGGGCGCGTACGACGAGACTGCGGTCGAGCGCTGGGTGGTGGAGCCGGCCAAGGCGACGGCCACCGACCGGTCGCCGTTCGAGCGGGACCGTGCGCGGGTGCTGCACAGCTTCGCGCTGCGGCGGCTGGCGGCCAAGACCCAGGTCGTCGTCCCTGGCGAGGACGACT
>JBPCOX010000060.1:0-4004 GCA_050999825.1 Mycobacteriales bacterium | reverse complement strand
CCGTGCGTCACCGGGGAGCCGGGCGGGCTGGTCACGGCCGACAAGTGGCTGCAGCAGTGGGTGCCCAAGATCTTGAGCTCACCGGCGTTCAAGAAGGACGGGTTGCTCGTCGTGACCTTCGACGAGGCCGAGGCGTTCGGTGGTGGGCAGGACGCCTCCGCGTGCTGCGGCGAGGGTCCCCAGGTCGAGCCGAACACCCCGATGCCAGGGATCTTCGGTCCCGGCGGGGGGCGGGTCGGCGCCGTCCTGGTGTCGCCGTTCATCCACGGCGGCAGCTTCAACGACACCGCCTACAACCACTACGGCCTGCTCTGCAGCATCGAGGACGTCTTCGGGCTGGAGCACCTCGGCTACGCCGCCACGACCGAGCGCTGCTTCGGCACCGACGTCTACAACAAGGGAGTCTGACCGACCGTGACGGACCCAATGGCCCCGAAGTCCATCCGCCGGCGCACCTTCCTCGCCGGTACGGCGGCTGCCGCCGGTGCGGCGGCTATGGCCGGCCGGCAGCGGAGCGCCGCGGCGGCCACGGGTGGTGCCGCCTCCCTGCCGTCGCCGGCGCGGTCGGGGATCGACCACATCGTGCTGGTCATGATGGAGAACCGGTCCTTCGACCACTCCCGCTGCTGGCTGCCGGGCGCCGACGGTAGGCAGTCGGGGCTCACCTACACCGACCGTCAGGGCACGCCGCACAGCACGCACCACCTGCGCACCTACCAGGGGTGCGAACACCCCGACCCGGACCACTCCTACGAGGGCGGACGGGTCCAGCTCAACTTCGGTGCCTGCGACGGCTGGCTGCGCTCCGGGGAGAACGACAGCTACGCAATCGGCTATTACCGGCCCTCGGACCTCGCGTTCTACAGCCGGGCGGCGACGTACTGGACGGCGTTCGACCGTTACTTCTCGGCGACCATGGCCGAGACCTATCCCAACCGCTTCTTCCAGCACTCGGCGCAGTCCGACCGCACGCACAACTCGACCAAGCAGGCGACGTTCCCGGCGATCTGGGACCGGCTGGCGGAGGCGGGGGTGACCGGCCGCTACTACTACTCCGACGTACCCTTCCTGGCCCTGTACGGCGACAAGTACATCCCGATCAGCCGGAGCTACTCCCAGTTCCTGGCCGACTGCGCCGCTGGGACGCTGCCGGCGGTCTCCTACGTCGACCCGCGCTTCCTCGACGAGGGCAGCGGAACCTCCGGAGACGACCACCCGCACGCTGACATCCGGGTCGGGCAGGACTTCCTCAACCGGACGTACGAGGCGGTGAAGAACAGCCCGAACTGGCCCACCACCGCCCTGGTCATCAACTACGACGAGTGGGGCGGCTTCTTCGACCACGTGCCGCCGACCCACGCGCCGGACGTCCACCAGGGGCAGGGGCTTCGCGGCTTCCGGGTGCCGTGCCTGCTGATCTCTCCCCGGGCCCGGCGGCACTACGTCGGGCACCGCGTCTACGACCACACCTCGATACTGAAGATGATCGAGTGGCGGTTCGGCCTCGAGCCCCTCACCGTGCGGGACGCCAACGCGCGGAACCTGGCGGAGGCCATGGACTTCTCCCGGCCGCCCAACCTGAGCGCCCCCACGTTCGCCGTACCGCCGTTCGCCGGCAAGGCTTGCCCGCCGGACGGGTTCGCCGACTACGAGGAGTGGCGGGCTCTGTCACGGATGGCCGCGTCGCTGGGCTGGCCGATCTTGCCGTAGAGGTGAGTGGTCGCGTGCCGGACATGGAACCGTCACGGCGATGTCGTCGCGACGTCGCTCCCCGCTGCGAGCCTGACCGGGTGGAGCTGATCGGACATCGGGGCCAGCGGATCCCGGACGGGCCACCTGAGAACACCGTCGCCTCGGTGAACACCGCACTCGCTGCCGGCGCCGAGGGCGTCGAGGTGGACGTCCGGCTCACCGCGGACGGTGTGGTGGTGTGCCTGCACGACCCCGACCTGCTCCGGGTGACCGGGTCTGCCGACCTCGTCCGGCAGCTGACGTACGAAGAGCTGCGGCGCATCCCGCTGGCGAACGGCGATGCCATTCCCCGGCTCGAGGACGTCGCCGACGTCGTGCGTGGCCGCGGCCTGCTCGTCGTCGAGGTCAAGCACGACCCGGTGGACCGGCGGACGATCGCCGCGTCGGTGGTTGGCGTCCTGCAGAGGTCCGGACTGGGCGACCGCGTCGTGTTCTCCTCGTTCTCCTCCCGGCTGCTGGAGCAGGCCGCCAGGCTCCGCCCGCGGCTGCGTCGTGCCCTGGTGACCGGTCCGGACCTGCCGGCGGCCGTGGGGCTGTGCCGGGCGGTCGCTGCTGGCCACGCCGAGCTGCACGCTCATGTCCGGACGGTGCTGGCCGACCACGAGATCGCCGACCAGGCTCGGCAGCGGGGCTGCCGCCTCCGCTGCTGGACGGTCAACCGGGAGGTGGACGCCCGCCTTCTCGCGGTCGCAGGTGTCGCGAGCTTCATCACCGACAACCCGTCGACGCTGCGTTCGGCGCTCTCCCGCGGGCCGATGGAGCCGTCCGCCCGGTGAGGGTCCTGCGACTGTGCTCGGTCTTCGAGACGCCGGACGAGGTCGCGACCCGGCGCGGCGGCCGGTTCGACCCGATCGGGGGCATGCAGACGCACACCGCGGCCCTGACCCGGGCCGTCGACCGGCTGGGGGTCGCCCAGACCGTGCTGACCACACGGCCGCCCGGGTCGGCGGCGTACGAGCGAATCGGATCCCACAGCGCCGTCGTCCGCGTCGGGCTCCCGGTGCCGGTGTTCAGGCAGCTGTACGCCGTGGCGGCAGCCCGCTGGCTGAGCCGGTCCGACGGCACGTTCGACGTCGTACACGCCCATCAGGGCGAGGACATCGGGGTGCTGATGCTCGCCCGTGCCGCCTCCCGCCGGCTCGCCGTGCCGCTCGTCATCACCGTGCACACGAGCGTTCGACACACCCTGTCGGCCGGCAACCTCCGGTCCACGGCGCTTCACGTGGCCGGGGGCTCCCTCGAGCGCGGGGCGATCAATGCAGCGGATGCGGTGATTGCGCTGACGGCGCGGACCGCCGCCCTGATGGTGGGTGACGGGCTGGCCGTCGACCGGGTGTCGGTCATCCCGTCGGGGTTCGAGCCGACGTTGTTCGACGGCGCCGCGCCCGACCTCGAGGTGACCGCGCTGCAGGGCAGCAGGATTCTCTACGTCGGCCGCCTACACCCGCAGAAGGATGTCCTCACGCTGGTCCGCGCGGCCGCCCTGCTGCGTACTCGGCACGCGCGGGTGGTCATCGTCGGAGACGGGCCGGACCGTCCGATGCTCGAGCGCACCATTCGAGACCTGCGCCTCCACGACGTCGTCACGCTGCTCGGCGCGGTCCCTCACTGGCGGGTGCCGGCGGTCCTGGCCGCCGGGAACGTGCTGGCCCTGCCGAGCCGCTACGAAGAGCTCGGGTCGGTCCTGATCGAGGCGATGCGGGCCGGACTGCCGGTCGTGGCGTCGCGGACCGGCGGGATTCCCGACCTTGTCTGCGACGGAGAGACCGGGCTGCTCGTGCCGCCCGGCGACCCGGCGTCGA
Source organism: Mycobacteriales bacterium (assembly GCA_050999825.1). Classification (GTDB taxonomy): domain Bacteria; phylum Actinomycetota; class Actinomycetes; order JALYNC01; family JALYNC01; genus JBPCOB01. The sequence goes on along the minus strand of JBPCOX010000060.1, from coordinate 450 downwards.
TGGCCCTCGCATTGGACCGCATTCTCGGCGACCCCCCGCTCGCCGCGCGGATGCGGTCGAACGCCCGGCTGCGGGCGGAGCTCTTCCGGTGGGACGCGCTCGCCGAGCGGGTGCGATCGGCGTACGACGGTGTGTGCGTCCGTTCCACCTGCGGCGGCGCTGCCGACCATTCGTCCCACGGCACTTTCCAGGGCTCGGGTTGAGCCATAGCCGCTTGGCCGCCGTATCAGCTGGGACGAGATCGCGCGCGTCCTGCGCTGCGGCGGAAGCGGAGGGATTCGTACTGGTCGACCTGTGGCAGGAATCCCTGCGCGCCGTGTCCACCTCTGCTGGCCGGTAGCGGTCGCCGACCGGGACAGTCCGGAGTCCCGAGGACTGGCCTGAACGACTGCTGGACGCGGTCCGTCCTTTCATCGATGCCGGCAAGGCTGAGCCGAGCATGTGCTGACC
>JBPCOX010000304.1:0-3714 GCA_050999825.1 Mycobacteriales bacterium | reverse complement strand
TCCCAGATCTGGCAGTGGGTCCATCACTCCGCGACCCTGAGCAGCGGCGAGCAGGTCACTCCGGAGCTGGTACGCCGGATCGCCGACGAGGAGCTGGAGAAGATCCGGACGGCGGTCGGCGACGAGGCAGACACCGGGGGGCGGTTCAAGGAGGCCCGCGAGATCTTCGAGACCGTCGCGCTCTCCGACGACTTCGCCGAGTTCCTGACCGTGCCCGCCTACGAGTACCTCGACTGACATGGCGGGCTCCGACGTCGCAGCACTCGCCGAGCGGATGCGTGCGGTCCTCGGCGCCGGCGGCGTGCTCACCGACCGGACCCAGCTCCGCACCTACGAGTGCGACGGGCTCGCGCACTTCCGGGTGACACCGGCGCTGGTCGCCCTGCCGGAGACCGCGGAGCAGGTGGCGGCCGTCGTCAGGCTCTGCGCCGAGGCCGGCGTCCCCTACGTCGCCCGCGGCTCGGGCACCGGCCTGTCCGGCGGCGCACTGCCGGTGGCGGACGGCGTACTCATCGTCCTGGCCCGGATGCGTAAGATCGTCGAGATCGACATCCCGAACCAGCGCGCGGTGGTCGAGCCCGGCGTCATCAACCTGTGGGTCACCCGCGAGGTCACCCCGCACGGCTACTACTACGCGCCGGACCCGTCCAGCCAGCTGGTGTGCTCGATCGGCGGCAACGTCGCGGAGAACTCCGGCGGAGCGCACTGCCTGAAGTACGGCTTCACGACCAACCACGTCACCGGCGCCGAGGTCGTGCTGCCCGACGGCGAGGTCGTGCATCTCGGCGGCAAGGCGCCCGACCACCCCGGCTACGACCTGCTCGGCACCTTCGTCGGCTCCGAGGGGACGCTCGGCATCGCCACCGAGGTGACCCTGCGCCTGGTCCGCAAGCCGGAGGCGGTCGAGACGATGCTGGCCGGCTTTCCCAGCATCGAGGACGCCGCGGGCGCGACCAGCGACATCATCGGCGCCGGCATCGTGCCCGCTGCGATCGAGATGATGGACGCGCTCGCCATCGAGGCGGCGGAGGCCGCTGTGCACTGCGGCTACCCGGCCGGCGCCGCGGCGGTTCTGGTGATCGAGCTGGACGGGCCACAGGCCGAGGTCGACCACCAGTTCCACCAGGTCGAGCAGCTCTGTCAGGGCCGCTCGGCTTTCGAGATCCGGATCGCGCAGGACGAAGCGGAGCGGGCGCTGATGTGGAAGGGCCGCAAGTCCGCCTTCGCCGCGGTGGGGCGGATCAGCCCCGACTACTTCGTCCAGGACGGGGTCATCCCGCGCACGGTGCTGCCCGAGGTGCTGGCCCGGATCGAGCGCCTCGCGGCGGCGAAGGGACTCCGGGTCGCCAACGTGTTCCACGCCGGTGACGGCAACCTGCACCCGCTGGTGCTCTTCGACGAGGCGGTGCCCGGCCAGGCCGAGGATGCCGAGCACGTCGCCGGCGCCATCCTCGACCTGTGCATCGAGTACGGCGGTTCGATCACCGGTGAGCACGGGGTCGGCAGTGACAAGGCGAAGTACATGAGCCGTCAGTTCACCGCTGCCGACCTGGACACCATGCAGCTGCTGCGCTGTGCCTTCGACCCAGCCGGGCTGTCCAACCCGGGCAAGGTGTTCCCCACCCCGCGGCTGTGCGGCGAGGCACCCGGCCCGCGCAAGGGGGCCCACCCGCTGCAAGATGCGGGGCTGGCCGAGGTCTTCTGATGGCCGCAGCCGCCGACGCCCGACCCACCCTGGCGCTCCGACCCGGTGTGCGGGAGGGCGGGGCGGGTGACGCCGTGGACGGGATGGTGCCGACTGCGGTCGTCACACCGGAGTCCGTCGACGACGTGGCCGAGCTGCTCGCGGAGGCGCGGGGCAGCGGGCTGTCCGTCCTCCCTCGGGGTGCTGGTACCAAGCTGGGCTGGGGCAACCCGCCACGCACGCTTGACCTGGTTGTGGACGTACGCCGCCTCGACGGCGTCCTGGAGCACAACCCGGGCGACCTGGTGGTCCGGGCGCAGGCCGGGCTTCCGCTGGCCGCGCTGCAGGAGCGGCTGGCCGGCGAGGGACAGCTGCTCGCGCTGGACCCGCCCGAGGCCGGCGCCACGCTGGGTGGCGTGGTGGCCGCGAACGCCTCGGGCCCGCACCGGCTGCGCTACGGCACCGTCCGCGACCTGCTGATCGGGGTGACCGTGGTCCTGGCCGACGGCTCGGTGGCTCACGCCGGTGGCAAGGTGGTCAAGAACGTCGCGGGATACGACCTCGGCAAGCTTTTCACCGGCTCCTTCGGCACCCTCGGCGTGATCGTCGAAACGATCTTCCGGCTGCACCCGTTACCGCCGACCGCCGGGGCGGTCGAGCTGCCCTACGACGGAGCCGCGGCGGCCGGCGAGCTCGTCCAGCGCGTCCTGCACTCGACGCTCGTGCCGAGCGCGCTGGAGCTGGTCGCGCCGGCGGGCGGCGACGGGCACCTGGTCGTCCTCTTCGAAGGCGTCGAGCCGGCGGTGGCCGCACAGACCGCGGCGGCCGCTGCCCTGGTGCCGGGCGGCCGGATCCTCGACGAGCTGCCCGACGGGTTCGGGAGCCGCCCGTACGCCCAGGGTGATGTCGGCCTCAAGGTCAGCTGTGAGCCGGCGGCGCTGCCGGCCGCACTGGAAGCGCTAGAGAGGACCGAGCGCGAGCACGGCCTGGTGCCGGCCGTCAGCGCGCATGCCGGCACCGGCATCCTCTGGGTTGGCTGGCCCGGCTCGTCGGAGCCCGGTGCCGTCGTGGCTGCCGTCCACTTGCTGCGCTCGGCGATGACGCGCCACGACGGCAGCGTCGTCGCGGTGGCTGCGCCGCCGTCGGTGAAGGCCGGCCTCGACGTCTGGGGTCCGGTGGGCGACGCCCTGCCGCTGATGCGGCGGGTCAAGGAGCGCTTCGACCCGGAGGGCCGGCTCGGGCCCGGCCGCTTCGTGGGAGGGATCTGAGGTGCCTGACAACTACGACGTTGGCGGGATGACCGCGCCGGCCGACGAGGCCAGCGGCACCAACCGGGTGGCCGAGCAGGCGGTCGCCGAGACGGTCGGCTTCAAGCGGCCGCTCGATCTGATGCAGACCATCGTGCTGCCGCCGGGCACCGAAGCGGCGACCGTCGGGTCCGGATCTCGCCGTGGCGTCGCGGTTGCCCCGGCGTTCGACGAGCACCACCCACCGGCCGCCGAGCTGGTCGACGACTGCGTGCACTGCGGCTTCTGCCTGCCCACCTGTCCGACGTACCTGCTCTGGGGGGAGGAGATGGACTCCCCGCGCGGCCGGATCTACCTGATGAAGGAGGGTCTCGAGGGGGAGGCTCTGGACGAGAACATGGTCCGCCACTTCGACCAGTGCCTGGGCTGCATGTCCTGCGTGACCGCGTGCCCCTCCGGGGTGCAGTACGACAAGCTGATCGAGGCCACCCGGGCGCAGGTCGAGCGCCGCCACCGACGCCCACCGGGTGAGCGGCTGAAGCGTACGGCGATCTTCGCGCTGTTCCCCTACCCGCGCCGGCTTAAGATCGCCCGCGGGCCGCTACGGGTCTACCAGAGTGCCCGGCTCGGCGCCCTGCTGCACGGCAGCGGGCTGCTGCGGGTGCTGCCGCGGTTTCTCCAGTCGATGGAGGCGCTGGCCCCGAAGCTGGCCTCGCCGCCGCGCATCGCCCAGGTCACGCCGGCGGTGGGCGAGAAGCGCCGTACCGTCGCGATGCTTCGCGG
>JBPCOX010000255.1:0-10069 GCA_050999825.1 Mycobacteriales bacterium | reverse complement strand
GCGCGGCGGAGGCACCGTCGAGCACCTGCGCCCGATCCGGCCGGCGGCCGGCCAGGAACGCGGTGTCCAGGAGCCGGCCCAGGACGGCCGCGCAGAGCCGGGCATCGACCTCGCCGCCACCGAACGGCCCGGGCACGAGCACCAGCCGCTCGGGTGTGTCCGCGAGCCGCAGCACCAGCCCGGCGAGCACGTCGGCGGCCGCGGCCAGCACAGCGTCCGTGAGGGCACCCGGCAGCACCCGGCGTCGGTCCGGGCCGAGTGGCAGGGTGGCGGCCAGCATCGCGGGCAGCGACATCGGGTCGTCGGTGGCCGTCGGCGCCCGCACGAACGCGGGGACCGGCAGGGGCTCGGGGACACCGGCAGCATCCACCGGCACCGCCCAGGTGACCTCCCAACGGGTCCGGTCGCGCTCCTCCACGGGCCGGTCGGCGAGCAGCCCGGGGTCGAGCTCGCCCTGCCCGCGAGCCACCCGCCAGCGCACGCCGCCCAGCAGCACGTCGTCGCCGGCCGGCTCGGCGGTCAGCACCCGGCCGTTGACGTCGAGCTCGACGAGCCCGGGCAGCACGAGCAGCAGCGTCGGGTCGAGCCCGGCGAGCAGCGCGCGTACGGCGGCGTCGGAGTCGGGGCGTACGACCACCCGTACCTCGGTCCGGCCGGCAGGCCCGTCCTCGGCAGGCCAGGCCAGGCGCAGCAGCGGCACCCGGCCCTGGCGCGCCGCCAGCTCGCCAGCCAGCGACGCGATGCCGGCGACGGCCTGCGCCGTCCTCGTACGGCTGAACCGCACCGCACCCGTCGTCGAGGTGATGACCACCTCGTCCGACACGGCCGCGACCGCAGCGAACCCGACGCCGAACCGGCCGACGGTTCCCCCGCCACGCTTCGCCGAGGCACGCAGGCTCGCCAGCGCCGCGACCCCGGCGGCGTCCAGCGGGGCGCCGGTGTTGGCAGCCAGGAGGACCCCGCCGTCGTACGACAGGCACAGGGTCCCGCCGGCGCCCGCCGCGTCCGACGCGTTCTGGGCCAGCTCGACGAGGAGCCGGTCGCGGTAGCCGCCGAGCGCGAGGTCGTCCTCGGCGTTGGCGTCCTCACGGAAGCGGGCGGGCGAGGCGGCCCAGGCTGCCATCACCCGGGTGCGCAGCGACGCCGTGTCGAACGGATCGATCAGCTGTGCCCGAGCGGCTCGCCGGGCTCGGCCTCGTCCACCGAACCGGCCGGTGGGGTGACCGGCCGCGGCAGGTCGACCGTCACCTCCTCGAACCGGTAGTCATCGACCAGCACCGTCACGCGGTCCGGGGGCTCGGCGCCCACCACCGCCTCGGAGTGCGCCCCACAGCCGTGGTCGGCGGAGACCACCCTGCCGTCGTCGGGCGCGTACTCGTTGGCGCAGGCGCCGAAGAGAGGACCCAGCCCACCGACCAGCCGAAGGAAGAAGCCGCAGGTGCCGCAGGGCGCCGGTGCGGCTTGGGCGATCGGCGCCGCCGGCCCCCCGGCCCCGTCGTACCACCGGTCGGCGGCGTCGTCGCGACCGTCCAGCGACAGGACGCGGACCCGCCCGACACCCAGCTCGAGGGCGACCGCCTCCTGCTCGGGGTCGTCGTCGCCGGCGTACGCAGGAGCCAGCCGCTCGTCGTCGACCGCGGTGACCAGCAGGTCGCCGACGCCCAGGTCGCCGGGGCGGATGCGATCGCTCCACGGCACCCACTCCGGCGCCAGCAGCGCCCCCTCGCCGGGCAGCAGAACCACCTCGTCGACCGTGACCACCCGAGCGCGGGAGGCCCGGGCGACGGACACCGCCCAGCGCCAGCCGAGGTACGCCGGATCCGTCGAGGCGAAGAAGTGGGTGCCGAGCCGGTCCCCCTCCGCGGTGAATCCCTCGTGCCGGCCGACCTCGCGCCCGGCCTGGGCCCGGGCCGCCGAGAGGGCGAGCTCCACCGCCTGCGCGCACGCCTCGTCGGCCACGGCGGCACGGGTGCGGGTGGCTGGGGTCACGCGCAGCAGTGTCCCGCATGTCGGTGCGGCGTACGACACTGGCACCGTGCTGGTCGCCGGCTCCTCGCGCGTCGCCGGGATCTCGCGCGCGGCTGCCGGCCGGTCGCGAGCGGCTGGCCGGGGGGTGCGTGCCGTCACCCGCTGGTTACGGTCGCGAACCCGGGCGGACGGAGCCGGCAGCAGTGGGCTGGCCCAGCTGCTCGAGCTGCAGGCGGTCCAGAGCGCCGGCGATGCGCTGGTGGCGGTGTCGCTCGCCGGCACCCTGTTCTTCGGCGTACCGGTCGGCGAGGCCCGCGGCAAGGTCGCGCTCTACCTGCTGCTCACGATGGCGCCTTTCGCCGTGCTGGCGCCGGTCATCGGTCCGGCGTTGGACCGGGTACGACGGGGCCGGCGGGTGGCCATGGCGGCCACGCTGCTGGGAAGGGCGCTGCTGGCCTGGGCGATGGCCAGGGCGCTGGTGACCGCCAACCCCTTCACGCTCTATCCGGCGGCCTTCGGCGTACTCGTGCTGTCCAAGGCCTACGCCGTCTCGCGCGGTGCCGTGATCCCGCGGGTGCTGCCGCCCTCGATCGGCCTGGTCCGGGCCAATGCGCGTCTCACCCTGGCCGGCCTCCTGGTCGCCACCGTCGCCGCCGGCCTCGGCGCCGGCGTTTCGGCGCTGTTCGGACCGGCCTGGACGCTGCGGCTGGCGGCGGCGGTGTTCCTCGGCGCCAGCTTCCTGGCCTTCCTGCTGCCGGCCCACGTCGACGCCGTCGAAGAGCCCTGTGTCGGCTCGCCGCCGCCGGGCCCGGTCACTGCTGCCCGGCTGGTGGCCCGCCTGCGCTCCGGCGTCGGTCCGGTGGTCGCCACCGCGATGGGGTCGGCGGCGGCCACCCGTGCGCTCGGCGGCTTCCTCACGCTGTTCCTAGCATTCCTGGTCCGCACCCACCCGCTCGGCGGGCTGCCCGGGGGTCCGGCGCTCGGCCTGATCATCGTCGCGGCCGCAGCCGGCGGGCTGGTGGGGACCGGCCTCGGTGCCCGGCTGCCCAACCGCCGACCGGAGGGTCTGGTCCTGGTGGCGGCCGGCGCCGCCATGTTGGCCTGCGCGGCCGGCGCCCTGCTGTTCGGCCTGGTCGCTGTCACCGTGGTGGCCATGGTCGCCGGGCTCGCGCAGTCGCTCAGCAAGCTCGCTCTCGACGCACTGATCCAGCGCGAGGTGCCCGAGGCGGTCCGCAGCTCGGTGTTCGCCCGGTCGGAGACGACCCTGCAGCTGGCCTGGGTGCTCGGCGGGGCGGTCGGGATCGTGCTCCCGCTCAACGGCCGGCTCGGGCTGGGGCTGGCCGCCCTGGCGCTGGCCGCCGCCTTCGTCAGCGCCCTGCGTGGCGTACGCCGGCAGCCGCGAGTCAGTCGCGCAACAGCGACGTGACGTGCACGTCGCGGGCCAGGGTCTAGTGCTCGAGCTCGCGGGCCACGGCGTGCACGACCTCGGCGATCTTGCGGCTGGCGCGCCGGTCCGGGTAGCGGTCGCGGCGGAGGTCGTTCTGGACGCCGTCCAACAGCCGGATCATGTCCTCGATCATGCCGTGCAGCTCGTCGGTAGACCGGCGAGGAGCCTCCGGCACCGGCGGCACCATCGAGGGCAGCGGGTCCAGCAGTCGGACCGACAACGCCTGCTCGCCACGCCTGCCCTCGCCCACGCCGAACTCCACCCTCGAGCCGGGCTTCAGTGCGGTGACACCGCCGGGGAGCGCAGAGGAGTGCACGAAGACGTCACCGCCGTCGTCGCGGGAGAGGAAGCCGAAGCCCCTCTCGGTGTCGTACCACTTGACCTTGCCGGTAGGCACTGGACCTCGTAGAGAGTCTGCGGGAGGGAGCGGGGTGCCGCGCTCGGCGGCGGTCTAGGCTAACCGCCCCGGAGCCCGGAGCCAATGCCATTGCCTGGGGGCGCCGGGCCGGCTCAACCGGGACCGAAGACCCGCCGACGCCTAGTACGTCGGGAACCGCACCTCTCGGGGGCAGCGTGAGCGAGCAACCCAACCCCAGCAGTACGCCGAAGCCGGCACAACCGGAGCCGGACACGATCGGGCCGGCGTCGCGACGGCGCCGCGGCAGCGCGGCGACAGTGGCCGCCGTGGTCGCGGCTGTCCTGCTGATCGTCGGCGGCGGCGTCGGCCTCGCGGCGTACCGGGCGCTGTCCGGCGGTGGCACCCAGCCGGAGAAGTACGCTCCCGCTTCCAGTTTCGCCTTTGCCAAGATCGACCTCGACCCGGCGGCGGCACAGAAGTTGGCGATCCGCCGGTTCGCGGACAAGTTCCCGTCCTCGCCCACCCGCAAGGGCTCCGGGAACCTGCGGGACGACTTTGTCCGCAAGGTCTTCGAGGGCAACGGCAAGGTCAACTACGACCGCGACATCAAGCCGTGGCTCGGCGACCGGGCGGGGGTGGCCGGCTTCCTCATGGGCGGCAAGCCGACGGCAGAGCTGATCCTGCAGTACAAGGACAAGGAGCAGGCGCGCCGGGGGCTGGACAAGCTGGCTGCCGAGGGCGGCAAGCTGCACTACTCGCTGCAGGACGACTACGCGGTTCTCGCCGAGAGCCAGAGCGTGGTCGACGAGGCCGTGCGCCAGGCGGCGAAGTCCGACCTCGGCGGAGTCTCGACCTACAGCAAGGACGTCGGCGAGCTGACCGGCTCGCAGGTCATGACGGCCTGGGTCGACATCGAGCGAGCGGTGGCCGCGGCCCGGCAGAACCGCGCCGGCGGCGACCGGGTGCCGGCCGACCTGGTCAACCAGGCCAAGGGCCGGCTGGTCATCGGCGTGCATGCCGGAGACGACTATCTCGAGTTCGAGGGTGCGACCTTCGACGCACCGACGACGGCCGCCAGCGGCGCCGCCACCGACATGATCCGCGGGCTCCCCGACGGCACGCTCGCCGCCCTGTCCATCGGTGACCCGGGCCAGGCCGTCATGGCCGCCTTCGACGGTTTCCGCGACACACCCGGGTTCAGCCAGATCGCCCCCAACCTCAACGCGATCCAGCAGGAGACCGGCCTGAAGCTGCCGGACGACCTGGCCACCCTGCTCGGGCGCTCGGCCGTCGTGGCGCTGGGCAGCGTCCCCTCCGGCGGCGCCGGCGTGCCGGATGTCGGCCTGCGCAGCCGCCCGACAGATCCGGGCGCCGGGCGCAAGATCGCCGAGCAGATCGCGGCGCTGGCCCGCTCCTCGGGCGGCGGGGTCACGGTGGAGACGCAACAGGCCGGCGACGACGTCATTCTCGCCGTCGGCAACGGGTACGCCGGACGCCTTGCCGCGGGCGGCAAGCTGGGCGGGAGCAAGCTGTTCCGCACGGCGATGGGTGACCTGCCGGACAAGGTCAGCCTGGCCACCTTCGTGGACCTCGGCGCTCTGCTGCGCAACGTGTCCCGGGACACCGAGGACGCGCGTCACCTCCGCGCCGTCGGAATGTCGGTGCGTCAGGACGGCAAGACCCAGCGGCTACGGATCCGGATCGTCGCCGGCTGAAGGACCGATTGCCAATCCTTGGTCAAGTCGATAGAAGCCTCCTCGAGGCCGGGTGACGTGCCCAGGCCCGAAGTTCCCAGGGGGGAACCATGTTGAAGCGGTTCGGCGTAGTACTGGTCGGGTTGGCCACGCTGCTCGGCCCGGGGGTGGCGCTGGCGACGCCGGCATCGGCGAGCACCGGGGTGGTGCGCACCAGCCCAGACGCGACAGCCGTGTCGAGGACGTTCTGCAACTCCAGCGGCTCCTACTGCATGACCGTCAACCACCAGTCGGTGAGCGGCGGGGTCTACGTCACCACGATCACGTCGAGGGGCCGCACGACGGGCGCCGGCTGCGCCAGGGAGTACGTCGTCGTCAACGGCAGCTACACCCGCGGGACCAACCGGGTGCGCTACGGGCGCGGCGACATCCTCACCGCGCGCCACACCGTCAACGAGAAGTTCCGTTGCGGCACCACGGTGCTGGTCGACTGGCGGGGTGCCAACGCGCCGGTGGGCCGACCGGGCTTCAGGGTCACCTGCTAGTGATCGCCGGAAGGAGGGGGTGGGCCTCAGGCCCGCCCCCTCCTCCGGGCTGTCCGGCGTCGTCGCCGATCGCCAGCAGCTCGTTCATCGAGCCCGACCGGAAGCCTCGCGGATCGACCTCGACCGAGTCGAAGCCCGCCACCCCTGCCAGCAGGTCCGGGCACCCGGTCAGGACGGAGACGAGCGGGGCGTCCACCTCGACGCGGGCCCGACCCGATCCCAGGTCGCGAACCCGCAAATCGCGGACCACCAGTCCGGCGGCTGCCAGCGCCAGCCGCAGCGAGGCCTCGGCGCGGTTGACCCGGGCCAGCCCAGCCGACGTGATCTCTACGCCGTACGCCAACCGGCTGGACAAGCACGCCGCCGCCGGCTTGTCCCACGTGTCCAGGCCCCACTGCTGGCTCGCGGCACGGACCTGCGCCTTGGTCATCCCGGCGTCGCGCAGCGGCGCCACCGCCCCGCGCTCCGCCGCCGCCCGGATGCCGGGACGGAAGCCGGCCACGGCGTCGTCCGCGTTGGTTCCGGTCGCCACCGTGGCGAGCCCCAGCCGGCCGGCGAGCGGCGTGAGTACGTCGAGGAGCTCCGCCTTGCAGAAGTAGCACCGCTCGCCGGAGTTCGCCCGGTAACCCGCACGGCGCATCTCCAGCGTCCGCGGCACCTCGTGCCGTACGCCGAGCTCGGCAGCGAAGCGAGCCGCCGCCTCCAGCTCGCCGTCGGCGAGGCTTGCGGACACGGCGGTCGCCGCCACCACCCGGCTCCGGCCGAGCGCGCGGACGGCGGCCGCCAGCAGAAGGGCGGAGTCGGCGCCGCCGGAGAAGGCCACGAGCACCGACTGCAGGCTTCGCAGCGCCTGCTCGAGCGCGGCCAGCCGCGGGGCCAGCTCGTCGTCCACGTCCCAAGACTACGACGGGGCTAGAGGCGCTGGCTCCTCGCCGACGGTGGGGGCGAGGAACCAGCGCTCGAGAGGTGTCTCGGCCGCTGAGCGGCTCGGCGACATCCTCCGAACGGCCGTCCCCGGCATCGGCTATTTGCAGTAATGGGCATCATGCGTGAGGCTGCGTGGGCTCAAGTGAGAGGTGGTGATGTCGATGCGTGGCCGCACTTGGATCTAAGCCAGGCCGTGGTGCCTCGATGACGGGGTACGGCAGCACACCGACGGTGGGTGCTGACCCGCAGGCCCCGTGAGGCGCCCGCGGTGCGGGCGGCCCGAGGCTGGCCGTCCGCGCCGCCTGGGCCTCCCCACCTCCTACACTGTTGACCTGCGAGGGCTTCCGCTCCACGCCGACCGTAAGACCTTCGCTGACGTGGAGGGGACCTGGTGCCCGGCTCCGCAGGCGAATTCCGGCTAGCCCACCGCCGGGGTACGACGATCCTGCTGGCGGCGGCGGCGGCGTCGTACCTGGGCGACGAGATCGCGGCCATTGCGCTGGCCATCGCCGTACACGACGACACCGGCTCAGGCTTCGCCGTCGCAGCCGTCATCGTCGCCACCCTGCTCCCGTTGGCCCTGCTCGCGCCGCTGACCGGCTGGCTGGTCGACCGCTTCGAGACGACCCGGACCCTGAGTCTGCTGGCGGCCGCGCAGTGCGGCGTGGTCGTTCTGTTGACTCAGGTGACGAGCCTGGGCGGCCGGCTCGCCCTGATCTTCCTGCTCTCCACCGCGACGGCCGCGACGGCGACCGGGCTGCTCGCCCTCGCCCCCACCGCGGCGGGGAAGGCCCGCGCCAAGGAGGTGCTCGGGTACCTCTCGGTCGCCTCGCGGGCGTCGGCGGCCCTGGGCCCGGTCGTCGGTGGCGTGCTGGTGAAGGTGGCCGGCGTCCGAGGCGCGTTGCTGGCCGACGCCGCCACCTTCGTCGTCTTCGCGGTCGCCTTCCGGTTGGTCGGCTTCCGCCGGCGGCCCGAGCCGACCCCGCCACCGGCGGCCGGCGAGCACGAGCCGCATCCGGCCCTACGGGGCATGGTGACGCTCTGGCAGGATCAGGTCCTGCGCCGGGTCGTCGGCGTCCTCGTGCTGGCGATCGTCTTCATCGGCATCTCCTACGTCGCCACGGTGTTCTTCGCCAAGGACGTCCTCGACGCCGGAAATGTCGGCGTGGGTCTACTGCTGGCGGCCCAAGGTGTCGGCATGACCGCCGGCTGTTACGGGATCCGGTGGATTGACACCGCGCGGCTGGCCCCACTGGCGCTGGCCGTGCCGGCGGTCGCGGGCGCGGGCTTCCTCCTGTCGGCGGCGGTGCCGACGCTGGCGGTGGCGGCCGTGGGGTTCACGGTGGCCGGTCTGGCCAGTGGACTGGGCCTGACCGCGATGCGCGCGCTGGTCGTGGAGCGCGTCCCCGACGGCCTGCTCGGCCGGGTCTTCGCCGCCGAGGGCGCCATCGGTACGACGGGGGAGCTGCTCGCCCTGCTCCTCGGCGGGGCCCTGGTGAGCGCCTTTGGCGGGCGGTCCGCACTCTGGGTCGCCGGTGCCGGCGCCACGGCGGCCACCGGCATGGCGGTGGCACTCGGCTGGTTCGACCGCTCCGGCGTACCGACCGGCGGGGTGCCGGCCGACTCGGTGATAGCGCTGCCGGTGACCACGGTCGACCTGCGGGCGCCGCACGACGTCGACGTGAGCGTCCGCGGGCAGCCCGAGTAGCCGACCGGACCTTCCAGCCACTACCCGGGTCCTGCGCCACGGCACCCGCCGCTGCTCGGTGGCTGTCGCCGGAACTCATGCGAAAGGGGCGGCCCGCAGATGCGGAACCGCCCCCTTCGAACGCTCTTTCGGGGACTAGAAGTCCATGTCCCCACCCATGCCGCCGCCACCCGGGCCGGCCGGAGCCGACTTCTCGGGCTTGTCGGCGATGACCACCTCGGTGGTCAGGAACAGCGCGGCGATCGACGCGGCGTTCTGCAGCGCCGACCGGGTGACCTTCGCCGGGTCGATGATGCCGGCGGCAATCATGTCGACGTACTCGCCGGTAGCGGCGTCGAGCCCATGACCCGGCTCGAGGTTACGCACCTTCTCGACCACCACGCCGCCCTCGAGGCCGGCGTTGATGGCGATCTGCTTGATCGGGGCCTCCAGCGCCAGCTTGACGATGTTGGCGCCGGTTGCCTCGTCACCGGTGAGGTCGAGCTTGCTGAAGGCGGTGGTTGCGGCCTGCAGCAGCGCCACGCCGCCGCCGGCGACGATGCCCTCCTCGACCGCCGCCTTGGCGTTGCGGACGGCGTCCTCGATCCGGTGCTTGCGCTCCTTGAGCTCCACCTCGGTGGCAGCGCCGACCTTGAGGACCGCGACACCGCCGGCGAGCTTGGCCAACCGCTCCTGCAGCTTCTCCCGGTCGTAGTCGGAGTCGCTCTTCTCGATCTCGGCCCGGATCTGGTTGACCCGACCGGCGATCTGGTCGGCGTCGCCGGCGCCCTCGACGATGGTGGTCTCGTCCTTGGTGACGACGACCTTACGGGCGCGGCCGAGCAGGTCGAGGTTGGCGTTCTCGAGCTTGAGGCCGACCTCCTCGCTGATGACCTGGCCACCGGCGAGGATCGCGATGTCCTGCAGCATGGCCTTGCGCCGGTCACCGAAGCCCGGCGCCTTGACGGCGGCCGACTTGAAGGTGCCGCGGATCTTGTTGACGACCAGGGTGGCCAGCGCCTCGCCCTCGACGTCCTCGGCAATGATCGCCAGCGGCTTGCCGCTCTGCATGACCTTCTCGAGCAGCGGCAGCAGGTCCTTCACCGCGGAGATCTTGCTGTTGGCGATGAGCACGTAGGGGTCGTCGAGGACGACCTCCATGCGCTCCGGGTCGGTGACGAAGTACGGCGAGATGTAGCCCTTGTCGAAGCGCATGCCCTCGGTCAGCTCGAGCTCGAGTCCGAAGGTGTTGCTCTCCTCGACGGTGATGACGCCTTCCTTGCCCACCTTGTCCATGGCCTCGGCGATGAACTCCCCGATCGAGGTGTCACCGGCCGAGATCGCGGCCGTGGACGCGATCTGCTCGCGCGTCTCGACGTCCTTCGCGCTGTTGGACAGTGCCTCGGACACCGCCTCGACGGCGGCCTCGATGCCCTTCTTCAG
>JBPCOX010000220.1:0-4123 GCA_050999825.1 Mycobacteriales bacterium | reverse complement strand
CATCCGCTCGGCCAGGAACTCGGCCGCCTGCCGGTAGGCCCGGTAGGCCATCAGCCGGGCGAAGAGCAGGTCCCGCGCCTCCAGCCGGGCCAGGTCCTCCTCGTCCTCCACCTCGCCGCGCGGGAGCAGCCGGGCCGCCTTGAGGTCGAGCAGGGTGGCCGCGACCACGAGGAACTCGCTGGCCTCACCGAGGTCGAAGGCGTCGCCACGAGCCCGCAGGTACGCCAGGAACTCGTCGGTCACCTCGGCCAACGCTACGTCGGTCACATCCAGCTGCGACTTGGCGATCAGCCGGAGCAGCAGGTCGAAGGGACCGGAGAAGACCTCGAGATGCACCGCGAAGGCGCCGGCCGGGGTCCCGGTCTCGGCCGCCGGCGGCGCCGGCGGCGCCGGCGCGGGCACCATCGCTCAGCCGCCGCTGAAGGGGTGCAACAGGAGCGATCCCAGCTGGTCCACGACGAACAGCAGCGGCGGCAGGGCGCCAGCCAGCGGCAGCGCCAGGAGCAGCAGCACGGCGAGGATGCCCCAGTTCTGCTCGCGCAGCACGTACTCGGCACGTTGCCAACTGGAACTGTGCGGCCCGAGCGCGAAGAGCACCCGGCCGCCATCGAGCGGGGGTAGCGGCACCAGTGCGAGCAGCCCCATCGCAAGGTTCTCGAGACCGAACAGCAGCAGCGCGGTCTGCGCGGCCGACTCCAGGACCACCGAGCCGCGTACGCCGGACGCCAGCACCGATCCGTCGAGCACGAACCCCGCTCCCCCGGCCAGGAAGTAGCCCCCGATCCCGGCCGCGGCCAGCAGCAGGTTGGCCACCGGGCCGGCGAGGACCGCGCCGGCGTAGCGCCGGGGGCTGCGCATCCGCAGCCGGTCGAGCTCGGGAGTAGCGCCCCAGCCCGGGCCGGCGAGCGCGGCGGCGATGGCGCCGAAGGGGTCCAGGTGTCGACGCGGGTCGAGTCGGCTCCGGCCGCCGCCGAGAAACGGCTCCCCGAGGCGGCCGGCGACGAACGCCTGTGCGAGTCCGTGGGCGACCACGCCGACCAGGAACCCGGCCAGCAGCGCGAGGAGCGCGACCGGATGCCGCAGTGCGTACAGCATGGATCAGCGACCGCGCCGTGCGCTCACCGGGTGAGGGACCCGGCGAGCACCTCGCGGGCGAGCGCCCGGTAGGACTCGGCGCCGGGCGAGCTCGGCGCATACGTCGTGATCGGCTCGCCGGCGACCGTGGTCTCGGGAAAGCGGATCGTACGGCGGATCACGGTGTGGAACACCTTGTCGCCGAGCGGGCCTTCGATGACGCTGGCCAGCACCTCGCGGCCGTGCAGGGTGCGACCGTCGTACATCGTGGCGAGGACGCCGTCGACCTGCAGCGCCGGGTTGAGCCGCTCCTGGACCTTGGAGATCGTGTCCATGAGCAGCGCGAAGCCGCGCAGCGCGAAGTACTCGCACTCCAGCGGCACGATGACGCCGTCGGAGGCGGCCAGCACGTTGAGGGTCAGCAGGCCGAGCGAGGGCTGGCAGTCGATCAGGACGGCGTCATAGCGCGGCAGCAGCGGCCGCAGCGCCCGAGCCAGCGTCTGCTCCCGGGCCACCTCGTTGACCAGGTGCAGCTCCGCGCCGGAAAGGTCGATGTTGCTCGGCAGCAGGTCCAGGCCCTCGACCTTGGTCTGCAGCACCACATCGGCCGCCGCGACATCCTTGTCCAGGAGGGCGTCGTAGACGGTGCGGTCGAGGGTGTTGGGCTGGAAGCCCAGGCCGACCGAGAGCGCACCCTGCGGGTCGAAGTCGACGAGCAGCACCCGCCGGCCGTACTCGGCCAGC
Source organism: Mycobacteriales bacterium (assembly GCA_050999825.1). Lineage (GTDB taxonomy): Bacteria > Actinomycetota > Actinomycetes > JALYNC01 > JALYNC01 > JBPCOB01. Next base: position 2,305 of record JBPCOX010000220.1, on the reverse strand, counting down.
GCCGCACCGAGGTTGATGGTGGTCGTGGTCTTGCCGACGCCGCCCTTCTGGTTGCACAGCGCGATCACCCGGGCCGGCCCGTGCGTGCGCAGCGGCGCCGGCTCGGGAAGGTGCACCATCGGCCGGCCGGTCGGACCGAGCGCCTCCACGAGGGTCGTGTCGGAGCCGGAGGTCGACATGGCGGTAAACCTACCGGGGCGGGCAACTCAGCCGAGCGCCCGCGGATGGGCGCTTGCGTAGACCTCCCGGAGCCGGTCGACGGTGACCAGGGTGTAGACCTGCGTGGTGGTGAGCGAGGCGTGGCCGAGGAGCTCCTGGACCACGCGTACGTCGGCGCCGCCGTCGAGCAGGTGGGTCGCGAAGGAGTGCCGCAGGGTGTGCGGCGAGATGGCGGCGCCCAGCCCGGCGCGGGCGGCGGTGGCCCGCAGCACCGTCCATGCGCTCTGCCGGGACAGCGGTCCGCCGCGGGCGTTGAGGAACAGCGCGGGACTTCCCCGGCCGGCCGCGGCGAGCACCGGCCGGCCGCGAACCAGGTAGGCGTCCAGGGCCGCGCGAGCGTAGCTGCCGACGGGTACGACGCGGTCCCGGCCACCCTTGCCGGCGAGCCGGACGACGTCTTCGCTGGGGACGAGATCGTCGACGGCCAGGCCCACCGCCTCGGAGATGCGGGCGCCGGTGCCGTAGAGCAGCTCCAGCAGAGCGCGGTTCCGCAGCGCGGTCGGGGTCTGGTCGGCGCCGGCGGCCTCGATCAGCGCGTCGACCTCGGCCACCGGGATCGCCTTGGGCAGCCGCTGGGGTGGCTTCGGCAGCCGCACCTCGCGAGCCGGATCGCTGGCGCTCAGCCCTTCCCGCAGGGCGAACCGGTGCAGACCGCGGACCGCGATCACTGCCCGGGCGGCGGAGCCGGCGGCCAGCGGCGGATGGTTGGCGTCGCCCTCGCGCAGCCCGGCGAGGAACTCACCGACGTCGGCCTCTCCGACGTCGGCGAGCGTCGTACGGCCGCGGGCGGCCAGCAGCTCGGCGTAGCGGCGCAGGTCGCGTCGGTAGGCCGCCAGCGTGTTGGCCGCCAGGCCGCGCTCGACGGTCAGGTGGTCGAGATAGCTCCGGATGGCCGCGGTCACCGGGATGCCGGCGGCCGGTGCGGTCAGTGCAGCACCGATGCGAGCTCGACCGACCCGAGGCCGTGCGCCTCGGCGACCGACGGGTAGGTCACCGAGCCGGCCACCACGTTGACCCCCAGCGCCAGCGCGGGGTGGGCATGCACCGCCTCGCTGACCCCGAGCTCCGCGATCGCCAGTGCGTAGGGCAGCGTCACGTTGGTGAGAGCGTACGTCGAGGTGTGCGGGACCGCGCCCGGCATGTTGGCCACGCAGTAGAAGAGGCACTCGGAGACCTTGTACGTGGGGTCGGAGTGCGTCGTTGGGCGGGTCGACTCGAAGCAGCCGCCCTGGTCGACCGAGATGTCGACGAGGACCGCGCCGGGCTTCATCCGCGACACCAGCTCATCGCTGACCAGTGTCGGCGCCTTGGCCCCCGGAACCAGCACCGCGCCGATCACCATGTCGGCGTCGAGGCACGCCCGCTCGATCTCATAGGCGTTGGAGGACACGGTCTGCAGGTGGCCCTGGTAGATCCGGTCGGCGTCGCGCAGCTTGGTGACGTTGAGGTCGAGCAGCAGCACCTCGGCCTGCATGCCCAGGGCGATGGCGGCCGCGTTCATGCCGGAGACGCCGGCACCCAGGACGACCACCTTGGCGGCGTACACGCCGGAGACGCCCCCCATCAGCACGCCACGGCCGCCGGAGTCGCGCTGCAGGGTGTAGGCGCCGACCTGTGGCGCCATCCGGCCGGCTACCTCGGACATCGGCGCGAGCAACGGCAGCGAGAGGTCCGGCAGCTGGACCGTCTCGTAGGCGATCGCGGTGATCCCGGAGCTCATCAGCGCGTCAGTGCACTCGCGGGACGCAGCGAGGTGCAGGTAGGTGAACAGGGTCTGGCCGGCGCGCATCCGATGGAACTCCTGGGCGACCGGCTCCTTGACCTTGAGCACCAGCTCGGCCTCGGTCCACACGTCGTCGGCGCTGCCGAGAATCTTCGCGCCGGCCTGGGCGAAGTAGTCGTCGGGAATCGAGGAGCCGATCCCGGCGTCCTTCTCGACGTAGACCTCGTGCCCGAACCGGACGAACTCGTTGACCCCGGCCGGGGTGATGGCGACGCGGTACTCGTGGTCCTTGACCTCGCGGGGGATCCCGACCTTCACGGCGGTGCGCCCTCCTGTCCAATGCGAACCAGCAGTCCCGCTGGC
>JBPCOX010000214.1:0-5593 GCA_050999825.1 Mycobacteriales bacterium | reverse complement strand
CGGCCGACGTGGTGGTCCTGCCCAGCCGCTGGGAGGGCAGCCCGCTGGCCGCGCAGGAGGCCCTGTCCGCAGGTCGGCCGCTCGTGGCCTGTGCCGTCGGCGGCGTGCCCGACCTGGTAGGCGACGGCGCCGTGCTGATTCCAGCGGGAGACCCGGCCGCGCTGGCGGCCGCGGTGTCCCGGTTGCTGGACGACCCGGCCGCCGCCGCTACGCTGGCCGCCCGCGGAGCGGCGCGGGCGTCGGCGTGGGCGGACGAACCGGCCACGGTCGCCTCGGTGGCCGGGATCTACGCGGAGCTCTGCGGACGGCGACGATGAGATGGGCCGCGGTCGGGCTCGCCGGGCTGCTCCTCGCGCCGCTGGGGGCGGCCACCCCGGCTGGCACCGGATCCACGCCGGCGGCCGGCGTGGTCGTGGTCGGCGTACCGGGGCTGCGATGGGACGACGTCACCGCCGCCGGTACGCCGATGCTGTGGCGGCTGGCCGCGAGCGCTGCGGTGGGCTCGCTGTCGGTCGCCGCCGCCCGGCCCGTCACGTGCCCGGCCGACGGCTGGCTCACCCTGGGTGCCGGCAACCGGGCCCGCGGGCCGGCTGCGGCCGCCGGCGCCTGCCCGGCGGACCCCGTCGTGGCCGGCGGAGCCGACAGCGGCCCCACCGACGTTCCCGGCTTCGACTCCATGGTGTGGGACAACCGGCGCCTAGACTACGGCACCGAGCTCGGTGCGCTGGCCGCAGCGCTGCGTCGTACCGGCGGCTGTGTCGCCGCGGTCGGGCCCGGGGCGCCGCTGGGGGCCGCCGGGCCGGAGGGGCGGGTCGACGTCTCCGCCGGCGGGCTGCCCTTCGCCGGCACCTACACCCGCTGCCCGGTGACGCTGGTCGGCCTGCCGGCGGTGACCGCCGACCGGGCCGCCGCCGCTGCCGCGGCTGACGCCGCGCTGCGTTCGGTGGATGGCGCCCGCCCGCCGGGCTCGGAGCTGATCGTCGTCGGCCTGTCCGAGGCGCGCGCGGACGGGGCTCGACTGCACGTTGCGATGGCGGTTGGCGACCGCTACCCGCGCGGCACGCTGACCAGCGCGTCGACCCGCCGGCCGGCGTACGTGCAGCTGATCGACGTCGCTCCCACCGTGCTGCGTGACCTCGGCCGACTGCCGCCCGTCTCCATGGCGGGCCAGCCGTGGGCGAGCGCGGCAGGCGGAGCTGCGAGTACGGCGGCTCTGGTGGCGGCGCTGTCGGACCATGACCTGGCCGCTACCGGGCAGCAGCGGCTGACCGGCCCGTTCTTCGAGGCGCTGGTGGCCGGGCAGTTCGTGCTCTACCCGCTGGCCGCGCTCGCTGTCCGCCGCCGGCGGGATGCGCCCGGACGGCGGCGGGCGCTGCGATGGGTCGAGCGTGCCGCGCTGGCCGGCGCCGGGGTCCTGGTCGCCACCTTCCTCGCCAACCTGGTGCCGTGGTGGCGGGCCGGCCATCCGCTGGCCGCCCTGCTGAGCGCCGTGGCGGTCGCAGACGGAGCCGTGGTGGGGCTGGCACTCGCCGGCCCATGGCGCCGACACGTGCTGGGACCGGCTGGTGCCGTAGCTGGTACCACCGCGGCGGTGCTGGCGCTGGACCTGCTCACGGGTGCCCGGCTTCAGCTCTCCAGCCTGGCCGGCTACTCACCGCTGGTCGCCGGTCGGTTCGCGGGACTGGGCAACATCGGCTTCGGCGTTCTCGGCACCGCCGCGCTCCTGCTCGCCGCGGCGCTGGCCGCTCGACGCCCCCGCCGTACGGCGGTCCGGGTGGTCGCCCTCGTCGGTGCGGCCGCGGTGCTCGTGGACGGGGCACCGACGCTGGGTAGTGACGTCGGCGGCGTACTCGCGCTGGTGCCCGCGTTCGCGCTGCTCGCGATGCTGGTCGGAGGGGTCCGGGTGACCGGCCGGCGGCTGCTGGCCGCAGCCGCCGCAGCAGTCCTGGTCGTCCTCGGCTTCGCCCTGCTCGACTACGCCCGCCCGCCCGACCTCCAGACGCACCTGGGCCGCTTCGTCGGCCAGCTGCGTCACGGCGGCGCGGCGACCGTCGTACGCCGAAAGCTCACCGCGGAGCTGGACACGCTCACCACCAGCCTGCTCACCCTGCTGGTGCCGGTCGCGATCGCGATCGTGGTCGCTGCCCTGGCGCGGCCGCCGCGGTGGCTGCGGGCGGCCTTCGCGGCAGCCCCGACGTTGCGAGCCGGCCTGGTCGCCACCGTGGTGATGGGAGTGGTCGCGGCGCTCGTCAACGACTCCGGGGTGATCATCCCAGCGGTGGCGATGACGGTGGCGGTCCCGCTCGCCATCGCGGTGTCGGCCGCCGCGCAGGGGGAGCGGGATGTTACTGTCGAGTTCCGTGGCAGGGCCGACCGGCCCGCGCAGCAGACGCACTGACCACGGGAGCCCGGATGCCTGCACCGTCGCCGACCCGGCATGTCTTCGTCACCGGGGGCGTCGCCTCCAGCCTCGGCAAGGGACTCACCGCTGCCAGCCTCGGCATGCTGCTCAAGGCACGCGGCCTGCGGGTAACCATGCAGAAGCTCGACCCCTACCTCAACGTCGACCCCGGCACGATGAACCCGTTCCAGCACGGCGAGGTCTTCGTGACCGAGGACGGCGCCGAGACCGACCTCGACGTCGGCCACTACGAGCGGTTCCTCGACGAGGACCTGCACGGCTCCGCCAACGTGACGACCGGCCAGGTCTACTCGTCGGTGATCGCCAAGGAGCGGCGCGGCGAGTACCTCGGCGACACCGTCCAGGTCATTCCCCACATCACCAACGAGATCAAGTCCCGGGTCCGCGAGCTGGCGGGCGACGACGTCGACGTCGTCATCACGGAGGTGGGCGGCACCGTCGGCGACATCGAGTCGCTGCCCTTTCTGGAGGCCATCCGCCAGGTCCGCCAGGACGTCGGCCGGGACTCATGCTTCTTCCTGCACGTCTCGCTGATCCCCTACATCGGCCCGTCCGGCGAGCTCAAGACCAAGCCGACCCAGCACTCCGTCGCTGCGCTGCGCTCGATCGGCATCGCCCCGGACGCCATCGTCTGCCGGTCGGACCGACCCATCCCGGCGGCGCTCAAGCGCAAGATCAGCCTGACCTGCGACGTCGATGGTGAGGCGGTCGTCTCCGCCACCGACGCGCCGTCGATCTACGACATCCCCAAGGTGCTGCACAGCGAGGGGCTCGACGCCTACGTCGTACGCCGGCTGCGGTTGCCGTTCCGGGACGTGGACTGGACGGCCTGGGACCACCTGCTCCGCCGGGTGCACGCGCCGGCGAAGGCGGTCACCGTGGCGCTGGTAGGCAAGTACGTCGACCTGCCGGACGCCTACCTCTCGGTCACCGAGGCACTGCGGGCTGGTGGCTTCGCGGCCGACGCCCGGGTGGAGATCCGCTGGGTGACCAGCGACTCCTGCGAGAGCGCCGAGGGCGCGGAGCGTGAGCTGAACGGGGTCGACGGCGTGCTGGTGCCGGGCGGCTTCGGCGTACGGGGGATCGAGGGGAAGGTGGGTGCGGTCCGGCATGCCCGCGAGAACGCCATCCCGACCCTCGGCCTGTGCCTGGGACTGCAGTGCATGGTGATCGACGTGGCCCGGCACCGGGCGGGGCTCGCCGCCGCCAACTCGGCGGAGTTCGACCCGACGACACCGTTCCCGGTCATCGCCACGATGGCCGACCAGCGCGACGTCGTCGCCGGCAAGCGCGACATGGGCGGCACCATGCGCCTGGGCAGCTGGCCGACGAAGCTGCTGCCCGGCTCGATCGCCGGCGAGGCGTACGGCGAGCCGAACGTCGACGAGCGGCACCGGCACCGCTACGAGGTCAACAACTCCTATCGCGGCCGGCTGGAAGAGGCCGGGCTGGTGTTCTCCGGCACGTCGCCGGACGGCCGGCTGATGGAGATCGCCGAGCTGTCGACCACCGAGCACCCGTTCTTCGTCGGGACACAGTTCCACCCTGAGCTGCGGTCCAGACCGACCCGGTCGCACCCGCTGTTCCGCGCGTTCGTCGCCGCGGCGGTCGCCCGGGCCGAGCGCCGGGGGAGCGCGGTCGCCGGCGTGACGCTGCTGGACAGCCAGCCGGCGCGTACCCGCTCGTGAGCGTCTCGGACTCGCGGGCCTCCTATCCGGTGGAGCGCAGCGAGGAACACTTTCGCGGGGCTGTCGTGCGGGTCCGGACCGACGCCGTGCGGATGGCCAGTGGCGCGGTCGTCGACCGCGACGTCGTCGTCCATCCGGGCGCGGTCGCCGTGATCGCGCTGGACGACGAGGAACGGGTGCTGCTCGTGCAGCAGTACCGGCACTGCCCGGGCCGGCTGCTGTGGGAGCCGCCCGCCGGCCTGCTCGACGTACCGGGGGAGCCGGCTCACGAGACCGCCGGCCGGGAGCTGTACGAGGAGGCCGGCTACCGCGCTCGCGACTGGAGCGTGCTGGTCGACACCTTCAACTCGCCCGGCATGTCGGACGAGGCGATGCGGATCTACCTCGCCCGTGACCTCACGCCGGTGGCCGAGGGCGACCGCTTCGCCGGGCAGGACGAGGAAGCCGACATGCCGATTCGCTGGCTGCCGCTGGACGAGGCGGTGGCCGCCGTGCTGGCCGGCGCCCTGCACAACCCGGCCACCGTCGCCGGCGTGTTGGCCGCGGCGCACGCCCGTGCCGCCGGCTACCGCGGTCTCCGCCCGGCGGATGTCGCCTGGCCGGAGCGACCCACCGGCATACTCGGCTCATGACCGCCGACTCGTCCCGCCGGGATGGCGACCAACGACGGCCGCCCACCCGGTTGTGGCTTGCCGAGGCGGCGGTCGTGGTCATGACCGTGGGCCTCGGCTGGTACGTCGTGGTCGACCAGGCGCGCTCCGACGGCTGGCTCGGCGGGGGGACGGGGTGGATGGCGCTCCTCGCCGCGGTCTCCACCGCCGGAGGTGCCATCGGACTGACTGCGGCGTACCAGGATCGGGTCCGGCTCGCGGCGTTGGGACTGGCGTCTGCCTCGGTCGCCCCGACGGGATTCGCCTACCTGGGCAACCTTGCCCTGGTCCTGCTCGCCTTCTCGGAGCTGGTGCGCCCGCAGCTGCGGCTGGTCCGTCATCGGACCAGGGCGTCTTAGCCCGGATCGCCTATCCCGTGCCGTTACGGCTGGTCACAGTACGAAGCCCGCGCTGCCGATGCACACGCGGACGACGCTTCCGTCATCACGCTGTCGGACAACGGCTGGGGCGCGCTGGTCGCCTGGCTGGCTGGACCGCAGCACACGCACCGGATGCCGTGGAACCGAGAGGGCGCAACGGTCTCGGTCACGGGGGAGCGCCCGCCGGGGAAGGTGGTCCTTCGCGGCGTTCGGCCGCTGGCTGCGGCCGAAGCCAAAGAGATCGACCACGAAATCTACTCGTCCCTGACGGAAGCCGGCGTGCCGCCACCGCCGCGCGGTTTTGCCTGGCTTCTCGTGTTACCGCCCGGCATTTCTGCCGAAGACGAGTTCGGGTCGACGCGGAATGTTGCGCTGCGGGCAGAGGGTGCCCGAATCGCAGCACCCGCGGGACATCACCGCGGCTCTCGGCCGGATTCTGGACCGGCTGTACGA
>JBPCOX010000194.1:0-2616 GCA_050999825.1 Mycobacteriales bacterium | reverse complement strand
GGCGCCATCCCGCGGCCATCCCCCCGACGGCGGCGGGCACGGAACTTGGTCGAGCGCCGGGTACGGCCGCGGGCCCATGTGGGCCGACTGCCGGCTGACCGTCAGGATGCCGTCCCGGTAGGTGCCGGTGAGGGTGGCATAACCCTCGACGGCCGCACCTCGGTGATGGCGCCGCCCGAGTCCAGCGAGGCTCACGCCGCTGACCTCGACCCCGAACGACGGACAGGAGGAGATGGGCGGCTCGTGCCCGGGCGCGTACGCCGGCATGGGAACCGGGACGGGAGCGCAGAAGCGGACCGGTTGGCCGGCCACCGCGACGACCCGGCCGGTGCCCGTGACCGTGTCACCGTTGCGCACGACGGGGTCGGTCGCGGCGGCGGGCCGGTTGTGGTCGGTGGCGCCGTTACCGCCGGAATCGGCCGCCAGCAGTGAAGGCAGCGCCACGATCCCCCGACGGTGGCCGCCACAGCCGCGGTCGAGAGCCAAGCCGCCGCCGAGGCCCTCATGGGGGTGAGACGCCGGAGGCTCCACACCGGTTTCATTGCGGGTCGAGATCACCGCGCAGTCAGGGCTCGACCTTCTGTCCCTTGCCGATCACGACGACGCCCCCGGCGGAGACCGTGAAGCGGTCGGAGTCGGCATCGGCGTCCACGCCGATGCGGGCGCCTTCCGGGATGACGACGTTCTTGTCGATGATCGCGTTGCGGATGACGGCATGCCGGCCGACGTCCACGTTGTCCATGAGCACCGAGCCGGTGACCGAGGACCACGAGCGCACGGTGACTCCGGGAGAGAGCACCGAGCCGCGCACGGTCCCGCCGGAGACCACGACGCCGGCACTGACCATGGAGTCGAGCGCCTGGCCCATCCGGTCCGGGTCGGCGAAGACGAACTTCGCCGGCGGGAGCGGTGGCAGCGAGGTGTAGATCGGCCACTGGAAGTTGTAGAGGTTGAAGACCGGATGGACCGAGATCATGTCCATGTGCGCCTCGTAGTAGGCGTCGAGCGTCCCGACGTCCCGCCAGTAGCCGCAGTCCCGGTCGGTGGCTCCCGGGACCTGGTTGCCGGCGAAGTCGTAGACCTCCGCCCCGCCGGCCGCCACCAGCCGAGGGATGATGTTGCCGCCCAGGTCGTGGTTCGAGGCCTCGTCGGCGGCGTCCGCAGTCACCGCATCGATGAGCGTTTCCGTCGTGAAGACGTAGTTGCCCATCGAGGCGAAGACCTGCTCCGGTGCGTCCGGCAGCCCGACCGGGTCGCTCGGCTTCTCCCGGAAGGCAGCGATCCGCCGGCCGTCCGGGGCCGTCTCGATCACACCGAACTGGTGCGCGTCGCCGATCGGCTGCCGAATGCCGGCCACCGTCACGCCGGCGCCCGAGGCGACGTGCTGCTCGACCATCTGCCGCGGGTCCATCCGGTAGATGTGGTCGGCCCCGAAGACGCAGATGTGGTCGGGCTTGTCGTCGTACACCAGGTTGAGGCTCTGGTAGATCGCGTCAGCCGAGCCCGCGAACCAGCGCGGACCCAGCCGCTGCTGTGCCGGCACCGGCGTGACGTAGTTGCCCAGCAGCGTCGACATCCGCCAGGTCGTGGTGATGTGCCGGTCCAGGCTGTGGCTCTTGTACTGGGTGAGCACGACGATGCGCAGGTAGCCGGCGTTGACCAGGTTCGACAGCACGAAGTCGACCAGCCGGTAGACCCCGCCGAAGGGCACCGCCGGCTTTGCCCGGTCGGCCGTCAGCGGCGCCAGCCGCTTGCCCTCGCCCCCGGCCAGCACGATCGCGAGCACCCGCGGCCCGGCCATGCGTTGCACGATAGCCATGCCGCAGGGGCAGTCGGCGGCTAGAGTCCGCCGGTGCGCGTCGCGCTGCTGACCCGCGAGTTCCCGCCCGAGGTGTACGGCGGCGCGGGCGTGCACACGGCGTACCTGGCTCGCGAGCTGGCAGGCCGGCTGGACCTCTCGGTGCACGCCTTCGGCGCCCCGCGCGAGGATCCGTCGGTCCACTCCCACCGGCCCTGGAGCGAGCTGTCCGGTGCGAACGCGGCGCTGCAGGTGATGTCGGTCGACCTGGACTTCGCCGCGGCTGCCCACGGCGTGGACCTGGTGCACAGCCACACCTGGTACGCCAACCTGGGCGGGCACCTGGCGAAGCTCCTGTACGGCGTACCGCACGTCATGACGACACACAGCCTCGAACCACTGCGGCCCTGGAAGGCCGAACAGCTCGGCGGTGGTTACGCGCTGTCCAGCTTCTGCGAGCGGGTCGCGATCGAGGCTGCGGACGCCGTGGTGGCGGTGTCGGAGTCGATGCGGCGGGATGTTCTCGCCTGCTACCCCGCCGTGGCCCCGCAGCGGGTTCGGGTGCTGCACAACGGCATCGACACGAGCGAGTACCGGCCGGACCGGCGCACCGAAACCTTGGAACGGCATGGTGTCGACCTCCGCCGCCCGATCGTGGCCTTCGTCGGGCGCATCACCCGGCAGAAGGGTCTCGGGCACCTGCTGGCCGCCGCCCGCCATCTCCATCCCTCGGCGCAGCTGGTCCTCTGCGCCGGCGCTCCGGACACCGCGGGAATCGGGGCCGAGGTGGGCGCCCAGGTCGAGAGCCTGCAGTCGGA